>NZ_JBEXWK010000009.1:0-241861 GCF_040629815.1 Streptomyces sp. NPDC005878 | reverse complement strand
CGCCCATGCCGATGAGGTTCGAGCGGTGGATGCGCTCGTAGGACTCGGCGACGACGGCCTTGACGCCGAGCAGCGCCGTGCCCTTGGCGGCCCAGTCGCGGGACGAGCCCGAGCCGTACTCCTTGCCCGCCAGGATCACCAGCGGGATGCCGGCGGCCTGGTAGTTCTGCGACGCGTCGTAGATGAAGGAGACGGGGGCGTCCGCCTGGGTGAAGTCGCGGGTGAAGCCGCCCTCGGTGCCCGGCGCGATCTGGTTGCGCAGGCGGATGTTGGCGAACGTGCCCCGGATCATGACCTCGTGGTTGCCACGGCGCGAGCCGTAGGAGTTGAAGTCGCGGCGGTTCACGCCGTGCTCCGTGAGGTACTTGCCGGCCGGAGTGTCGGCCTTGATCGCACCCGCCGGGGAGATGTGGTCGGTGGTGACCGAGTCGCCCAGCTTGGCCAGGACGCGCGCGCCCGTGATGTCGGTGACCGGGGTCGTCTCCATCTGCATGCCCTCGAAGTAAGGGGGCTTGCGGACGTAGGTGGACTGCGGGTCCCACTCGAAGGTGTTGCCGGTCGGGATCGGCAGCGACTGCCACTGGGCGTCGCCCGCGAAGACGTCCTGGTAGGACTTGTTGAACATGTCCTCGCCGATGGCGTTCGCCACGACGTCGTTGACCTCGGCCTCGGTGGGCCAGATGTCCTTGAGGAAGACCGGGTTGCCCTCGGTGTCCGTGCCGATGGCCTCGGTGGTGATGTCGACCTTCATCGAGCCCGCGATGGCGTACGCGACGACCAGCGGCGGGGACGCCAGGTAGTTCATCTTGACGTCGGGGTTGATCCGGCCCTCGAAGTTGCGGTTGCCGGAGAGCACCGAGGTGACCGCGAGGTCGTGCTCGTTGACCGCCTTCGAGATCTCCTCGTCGAGGGGGCCCGAGTTGCCGATGCAGGTGGTGCAGCCGTAGCCGACCAGGTTGAAGCCCATCTTGTCGAGGTAGGGCGTCAGACCGGCCTTGTCGAAGTAGTCGGTGACGACCTTCGAGCCCGGGGCGAGGGTGGTCTTGACCCACGGCTTGCGGGTCAGGCCCTTCTCCACGGCCTTCTTCGCGACGAGCGCCGCGGCGACCATCACGTACGGGTTCGAGGTGTTGGTGCAGGAGGTGATCGCGGCGACGGTGACGGCGCCGTGGTCGATCTCGTAGGTCGAGCCGTCGGCGGCGGTGACCGTGACCGGGTTCGACGGGACCGCGGCACCGGTGCCCTCGGCGTGCTGCGGGGCGCCCGCGCCGTTCTCCTGGCTGCCGTAGGCCGGGGCGTCGGAGGCCGGGAAGGACTCGTCGCTCGCCTCGTCCACCGGGGAGGCGGCGGTGCCGGCCTGGGTGGTGGGGACCTCGACGTAGTTGAGGATGTCCTTGGCGAACTGCTCGGCGGCGTTGGCGAGGACGATGCGGTCCTGCGGGCGCTTGGGGCCGGCGATGGAGGGGACGACCGTGGAGAGGTCGAGCTCCAGCTTCTCGGAGAAGTCGGGCTCGGCGGCCGGGTCGAGCCAGAGGCCCTGCTCCTTGGCGTACGCCTCGACGAGCGCGACCTGCTGGGCGTCGCGGCCGGTCAGACGCAGGTACTTCAGCGTCTCGTCGTCGATCGGGAAGATCGCGGCGGTGGAGCCGAACTCCGGCGACATGTTGCCGATGGTGGCGCGGTTGGCCAGCGAGGTGGCGGCGACGCCCTCGCCGTAGAACTCGACGAACTTGCCGACGACGCCGTGCTTGCGCAGCATCTCGGTGATCGTGAGGACCAGGTCGGTGGCAGTGGTGCCCGGGTTCAGCTCACCGGTCAGCTTGAAGCCGACGACGCGCGGGATGAGCATCGAGACCGGCTGGCCGAGCATCGCGGCCTCGGCCTCGATGCCGCCGACGCCCCAGCCCAGCACACCGAGGCCGTTGACCATGGTGGTGTGCGAGTCGGTGCCGACGAGGGTGTCGGGGTACGCCTGGCCGCCCCGGACCATGACGGTGCGGGCCAGGTGCTCGATGTTGACCTGGTGGACGATGCCGGTGCCCGGGGGGACGACCTTGAACTCGTCGAAGGCGGTCTGGCCCCAGCGCAGGAACTGGTAGCGCTCCTTGTTGCGGCCGTACTCCAGCTCGACGTTCTGCGCGAAGGAGTCCTTCGTACCGAACTTGTCGGCGATGACCGAGTGGTCGATGACCAGCTCGGCCGGGGCCAGCGGGTTGATCTTCGCCGGGTCGCCGCCGAGCTCCTTGACGGCCTCACGCATGGTGGCGAGGTCGACGACACAGGGCACGCCGGTGAAGTCCTGCATGATCACGCGGGCCGGCGTGAACTGGATCTCCTGGCTGGGCTGCGCCTGGGAGTCCCAGCCGCCGAGCGCCCGGATGTGGTCGGCGGTGATGTTCGCGCCGTCCTCGGTACGGAGCAGGTTCTCCAGCAGCACCTTCAGGCTGTAAGGGAGGCGCGCGGAGCCCTCGACCTTGTCCAGCCGGAAGATCTCGTACGACTCGTCGCCCACCTGCAGCGTGCTGCGGGCGTCGAAGCTGTTCGCCGACACGACAGTCTCCTTCATATATGTGCGCGTTCCACCGCATCCTGCCGCCACGCGGGATAGCCAGTCCGCTAAGGTAAGGCTAAGTTAGGTCACCCTTACCGCCCTGGGGCGATACGTACGGCCGCGGTGCGCCTCGGCAGATATCTCGATGTCGAGATAACTCTAGTACATGGGCGCCCGCTGGTCATGCGTGGGCACGCGCTCCGGCATGCCCCGGGGGCCCGGGGCTCGCCTCGCGCACGGCACGACACGCCGGTCACGTGGCCGATGGTGACAGCAGGCCGTCACCGTCGGCCGCCATCGCGACGAACATCACGTACGGACAGACGGCGCAGAGCGGGACGAGTGCGGCGAAGTCGCGCGCGTTCGCCGACATGGGCCGGGCGGACGGGGGCACCGGCACCCGGGTGGAGTCGGACGCGCGCCCTCCGGTTGCCGGGCGGCGGCCGTCGCCGCAGCATCGGAACTGACGGTGTTTCACTCGGAGTGCGCACACGGTCTTCACTCCAGCCCCACCCGGACGGCGCACCCCAACAGCACTCTCATCTCATATGTGAGATAACCTGTCGCCATGTCAGACGACTACCTCGTACGCATCGGCAAGCTCATCCGTGACGCCCGTCAGCATCGGGGCTGGACACAGACGCAGTTGGCCGAGGCTCTGGGCACGAGCCAGAGCGCCGTGAACCGTATCGAGCGCGGCAACCAGAACATCAGTCTTGAGATGATCGCCCGCATCGGTGAAGCACTCGACAGCGAGATCGTCTCGCTCGGCTACGCCGGGCCCATGCATCTGCGGGTCGTCGGCCGACGCCGGCTCTCCGGCTCCATCGACGTCAAGACCAGCAAGAACGCCTGTGTGGCGCTGCTCTGCGGCTCGCTCCTCAACAAGGGCCGTACGGTCCTGCGCCGGGTCGCGCGTATCGAGGAGGTCTTCCGGCTCCTGGAGGTCCTCAACTCCATCGGCGTGCGCACCCGCTGGATCAACGACGGCGTCGACCTGGAGATCGTGCCCCCGGCCGACCTCGACATGGACGGCATGGACGCGGAGGCCGCCCGCCGGACCCGGTCCATCATCATGTTCCTCGGCCCGCTGCTGCACCGCATGGACCACTTCCGGCTGCCGTACGCGGGCGGCTGCGACCTCGGTACGCGCACCATCGAGCCGCACATGATCGCCCTGCGCCGCTTCGGCCTGGACATCACCGCCACCGAGGGCATCTACCACGCCGAGGTCACGCGGACCGCCCCGGACCGCCCGATCGTCCTGACCGAGCGCGGCGACACGGTGACCGAGAACGCGCTGCTGGCCGCCGCCCGCCACGACGGCGTCACCGTCATCCGCAACGCCTCCTCCAACTACATGGTCCAGGACCTCTGCTTCTTCCTGGAGGCCCTGGGCGTACGGGTCGACGGCGTCGGCACCACCACGCTCACCGTGCACGGCGTGCCGAACATCGACGTCGACGTGGACTACTCGCCCTCCGAGGACCCGGTCGAGGCGATGAGCCTGCTCGCCGCCGCCGTGGTCACCGAGTCGGAGCTGACGATCCGTCGGGTGCCGATCGAGTTCCTGGAGATCGAGCTCGCGGTCCTGGAGGAGATGGGTCTGGACCACGACCGCTCCGCGGAGTACGCCGCCGACAACGGCCGCACCCGGCTGATCGACCTCACGGTCCGCCCCTCCAAGCTGGAGGCGCCGATCGACAAGATCCACCCGATGCCGTTCCCCGGGCTCAACATCGACAACGTGCCGTTCTTCGCGGCGATCGCGGCGGTGGCCCAGGGCCAGACCCTCATCCACGACTGGGTCTACGACAACCGCGCGATCTACCTCACGGACCTCAACCGCCTCGGGGGCCGCCTCCAGCTGCTCGACCCGCACCGGGTACTGGTCGAGGGCCCGACCCGGTGGCGCGCGGCGGAGATGATGTGCCCGCCGGCCCTGCGCCCGGCGGTGGTGGTCCTGCTCGCGATGATGGCGGCCGAGGGCACGTCCGTGCTGCGCAACGTGTACGTCATCAACCGCGGCTACGAGGATCTGGCGGAGCGGCTGAACTCGGTGGGGGCACAGATCGAGATCTTCCGGGACATCTGACGCGCCTGAAAGAACGACGTCACGCCGTCTCCCAAGACCTACTCGCCCCAGGTCGGGAGGCGGTCTGACGGTCCGCCTCCCTTGGCCGTGCGCCTCTCGCGACCCGTCCGATTACCCCCTGTTGCCGCTTTCGCCCCCGCGATAGCCTGCCGGAATCCGGCACGGCACACGGGTTTCTGGACGGGACGCGAGGGGGATCGTGGAGCGGCGCGACGTGCGGGGCCACTACGAGGAGCTGGCAGCCGAGTACGACGAGCTCTGGGTCTACGGACCGGACTACGTACCCTGGATGTCCCGGCAGATCGCCGAAGCGCTAGAGCTGCGCCCCGTGGACCGCATCGGTGACATTGGTTCGGGTACAGGCTTGTTCGCCAGGGAAGTGGCCAAGCAGGTCAAGCCAAGCCGTCCCATTCTGTGTGTCGATCCGTCCGAGGCGATGCTCCGTCGACTCGGTAGCCCGCCGCCACTGGACCTCAAGCCGATCGTCGCTTCCGCGGAGGACTTGGCCGAAGGGCGCACCAGCCTGCCGTACGGGGAACTCGACGCCCTGTGGTTGAAGGAATCGGTGCACCATGTGGCCGACCCCGCGCACACGCTCGGAGGCTTGGCCGACCGGCTGGCCCCTGCTGGCCGGATGTTGGTGGTGATGCTTCCGGCCACCATCCAGTATCCGCTGTTCGGTGCGGCTCTCAGGCGCTTTGAGGAGATGCAGCCCGACCCGAGAACCATCGAGGAACACCTGCGCTCGGCCGGGTTGGATGCGTCACTCGCCCACGTGGAGCATGAGCTGCGCATCGACCGGGACAAGTACCTCGGCATGGTCCGCGCCCGCTACATGTCGCTGCTCTCCACGTTCACGGACGACGAGATCGAGAAAGGCATCGACGAGATACGGGCTGCTCACCCCGAGCCAGTCCTGGTCTTTCCCGACCGGTTCGCATTCATCCTGGGCAAGCGCGGAGGCGGGTGAGCATGAGCACGCTTGTCGACGAACGGCTGCGGCGGCTGCGCAGGGAGCTGGACGATCATTCACGGATCGCCGATCGATTAGGGCTGGACCTCGAAAGGCCGCTGCGGTCCCTCAACGACGGTTATCCCGAGAACGCGGTCGCGCTGGTAGGAAAGCTGACTGAGAAGCTACTCAAGGAGCTGTGGCGTCACCACGACGTCGAGGGTGATCCCTCAACCAAGGCCCTCAACGACCTCGTCAAGCGCTGCCGACCGTACATTCGCAGCAGCACCGTCGTGGACGCGCTCGACGACATCCGGCGGCTTCGCAACCGGTCGACGCACGACGGCTACGACATCAGCGACGAGGACGGGTTGCTGGCGGTCCGCAGGCTCGTCGACGTACTCGTGTGGTTCACCGAGACAGGAAGCGCGGCGCTGCTCGGTGGCGAGCCGGACATGGCGCCTGAGGTGGCCCGCCGGTGCGAGTTCCTGGCTGGGCTGTACATCACCCTGGGCTACCGCCAGGCCAAGCGGTTCGTCCTCAGTCCCGACACGGTGTACCAGCTGTTCTGCCGGGAAACAGGAATGCGCCTGGAGTACGTGGAGCTGATGCTCTCCAAGAAGGCCGATGACCTGGGTACTGTCCTGGCCTCCAGCGGCGGCCAGTTGCTCCGGACCCGGCTGCCCAAACTCACCAGGTTCGTCATCCTGGACGATGTGGGTGACGACGCGACGAGCGGGCCGCTCCACCAGATGCTCGGTATGGACTTCCGGATCGTGCGCTACGAGGGCTTCGTCGACACCATCGTCAACCTTGAGACGCATCTCGCCGGCCTCCTCTCTCCTGAACCGGCCGAAGCGCGCACCGCTGTGGCCGCGGCTGTCATGTCCACCGATCGGCACACTGGTGAAGCATGTGTGGAGCGGATCGAGGACGCGGCCGGGCTGCTGGCCCGCTTGGCGCAGGGCAGTGCGAACGTCCTGGTCACAGGTCGTCCGGGAAGCGGTAAGAGCACCCTTCTACGGGCCCTCGCCGTGAGCCGGGACCTACGTCGTTTCCGCTTCTATTTCGACCTGGGCCTCAAACCGAAGGACGAGCCATTCTCCGCATACGCGTCCAGATTGCTCGCACCGGCCATGGCGGCGGACCGATCGCGCGCCTATGAACTCTTTCTCTTCCTGATCCGTTCCGGCTCCGCGCTGTGCGTGCTGGACGCGGTCGACGAAGGCGTCGAGGAACCGAGCCCAGCCGGCTTCCTGCGCCTCTTCACCGACCTCGCCGCCGTCCTGTCCGCAGAGTCGGCCGTGGTCATGAGTTCACGGGTGTCCTTCCTCGCCGACTCACCCCCGGTACGCCAATTGCTGGACAGCGGCGCCGGCCGCTCTGAGCAACTGGTCGAGCAGATGTATGCGAACGGCCTCGAACCCACCCGGATTCCGCACTTCCATGTGGTGCGCCTGGCCGACCCAGGGGCAACCCCCCTGGAAAGGCGGCTCAGCGCCGCACTGGCCATGCCGTCGGGGCAGCCGCTCGCGAACATCCTCGGGACCCACATCACCCGGACATTGGCGGAGAAGGGCCGACCTGATCTGGAAGCTCGGCTTCCGGCCGCGTTGGGACACGCGTTTCTCGCCCACCGAACCGTCTTCTCCCTTCTCGACCTTCACCGACTCCTGGGTGCCGACGCCTTCACCGAAGGAGACCTCAGCTTCGACGCATGCGTCCTCGCGCCGCTGTTGCGACCCGCCGGTCCGGATCACGTCGCCTTCGCGCACACCGCGTACCAGGAACTGCTGGCCGCCCGGTACCTCGCTGAGTCCCAACGCGACCCGGCCGCAGGAATCACTGGCGACGCCTTTCTCACCGAGCAAGTACGTGCTTTCCTCGCCGGCACGCCTTCCCCTGTCGCAACGGACGACTGCGTGCTGCCCGTGGGCACGTATGTGGTCGGCCCGGCCGAGCGGCTACTCCTCCGCCGGATTACCCGCCCGGTCCTCTTCGACCGGCACGCCGTGACCGTCGCCCGCTATCGCCGCTTTCTGGACCTCCTCGGTACGGATGGCACCTCTCCTTGGGACCATCCCGAACAGCCGGCACATGTCACGCACCACCCCTGGACCGATCGGCTGAAGCGACCCGACTACTACATCAATCCGCGTTACAACCCCTACCCTGCCATCTGCGTCAACTGGTGGAGTGCTTACGCGTTCGCCGCCTTCGAGGGCAAGCGTCTGCCGACCTCCCTCGAATGGGAGGCCGCCGCCCGAGGAACGGACGGCCGGCTGTTTCCATGGGGAGACGATCCTGACGAACAGGCCGTCAATTGCGCCGACTCCTGGGTGGGCCGACCAGTAGTGACATACCAGGCGTGGTACCAGGACTTCGCGGACGACGCCGTGAGTCGCGCAGGAGTGACACCGGACGGCGAGCGTGTCCACAACACCTCACCGTTCGGCCTGCGGGACATGGCCGGCAATTGCTGGGAGTGGACCTCCACCAGCCTCAACGACTCCGGCGAGGCCGTCATCTGCGGTGGCAGTTACGACAACCCGCTACGAGCGGTCCAGACCAGCTCCAAGGGCGTCTATCGCAAGCGCGGCGGAAGCAACGCGGTGGGTTTCCGGTGTGTGCAAGACATCGCCGCCAGTCCGGAATCCAGGGGGCCGACGCTATGACCGGCGTGGAGCCGCACCATGGAACCATCGTCGATCGCCGCCCCAACGGAGGAGGCTTGAGCGGGTCCTCCGGGCTGTACATCGTGCGGGACGACGAGGACGAGCGCTACTACACCTTCGACTACCGCCAAATCGTGACGGAGGGCTTCCGGACCGTCCGCACCGGCGAACGCGTTCGCTTCCACGTGCGCGCCGACAGCCCGGACCGAGCGGAGTTCGTCATCCGCCTCGGCCAGCCCGATCCCGCGGAGTACTACCTATGACCGAGGGCACTCCGCCACTGGACGACGTCACGGGAACGCGCCAGGAATTGACGGTAGTCCTGCCAGTACGTCTACTTCGCCCGCCAACCTGGAGCGAGGGCCCCTTTCCGTTCGAGTTGGGCACCCGCCGCACTGATACCGCCACCCGTTCCACCTATTTCGCCCCCGCCTCCGCGCGGGCCCTCTACGGAGCACCCGGTCGTCCCCGTCGCTGGCACCTGACGATGGACGTCAAACAGGACGGTCTCCACTTGCTCGCTCTGGAGATCCTGCGGGCCGCGACCGCCCGCAGACCCGGACATGCCTTCGCTGTCATGCACTTCAGTGTGGAACGGCCTCTGCTGCCCGTTCTGCGGGCGCTGGCCGAACGACGGCACACTTCGCCGCTGGACAGTCCGCTGACGCCGCCCTTCGACCCGGCCGGCCTGCTCGCCGGCATCGCTGACGCGCGCGACCCGAGGGCACCCGTAGCCACTTCCCGACCGTACTCGATCGCTTTCCTCACCCCGGCCGCCCAGCATGCTCCCGCCCTCCGCCAAGGCGCGGAAGGAACGCTGCCGGCGACGGCGGACCGATGGCTGTGGCAGCTGGCGTCACGCTCGACGCCGGACGACTTCCCCCTGCCGCCGGAGAGCGTCGACGAACAGCTCAAGGACGTCCTGCGGATCTCGGGTGACTGGAGCGCCCTGGTACTGCGCCAGGGAGCCGCCTTCCTCGGGCACCGTCCTGACAGCGGCGCAGGCGACTTCTACGAGTTCGGCGCGTTGCATTCCCGTACCGTCTACCTCGACACCCTGCTCCTCGGTGCCCTCCAGCGGGACCACATCGACGAGCTCACTGACGAGCTCTCCGAGGTGTTCACCTCCTCACGGCTGGCTCGCCACGTTGCCACACTGGAGCGGAACATCGCAGTATTCCGCAGCACGTACTGGCGCCAGCATCTCACCGCGCACGGCGCCGCCAACGACCTGTTGCTGGCGTTCCAGAACCAGCACCGACTCCCTGCGCGCTTCCACGAAATCCTCTCCGAGGCCGCCGACTACAGCAGGCTCGTGCAGAACCAGGAGAGTCAGCAGATCAGTGGTGCCCTCGGTGTGCTCACGATTCTCGGCCTCCCCGTCGGCACCGCCCTGGGTGTACTACAAGTCCTCGACGACCACTCCGTGACCCACCTACTGCTCGCCGTGGGCCTGTCCATCGTGGCCACCGCGGCAGCCCTCACCACGCGGTACGGGCGACTGGTCCTGTCATCACTGCGGGGCGGCGTGGTCAACCGGTAGGTTTCCGCTCTGGCCGAGGGATGGCAGGTCACTTGGCTGATCCCGCCAGCCTCCGAATCCCCGGTCCCTGAGAGCGTCCCCGCCGGGCGGCCTCAGGGACCGGGGGTCGTTCCGCCCTGGAGGCGTTCCAGGTCCGCGGGGCGGACCTGGATGGCCAGCAGGGCGATCACCGCCGCCACGATCGCGAAGACCGCGGCCACGATGAAGGCGGTGGAGACCCCGGAGGTGAGCACCTGGTCGCTCCAGGGGCGCGGGAGCTCTCCGGTGCGCCGGAACGTCAGCCGCTCGGCCGGGCTCGCCTGGCGCAGGAACTTCGCCACCTGGCCGTCCGCCTCGTCGCGGCTCGCCGTACCGAAGACGGTGACCAGGATCGACAGGCCGAGCGAGCCGCCCACCTGCTGGGTGGCGTTGAGCATGCCGGAGGCGGCGCCCGTCTCGTGCACGGGCACGCCCGAGACGGCCATCAGCGTCAGCGAGACGAAGTTCAGGCCCATGCCGAGGCTGAAGACGAGCATCGGGCCCAGGATGCTGCCCGCGTACGTGGAGTGGATGTCGGTGAGCGTCAGCCAGGACAGGCCCGCCGCGGCCAGCACCGAACCCGTCACCATGAACGGCTTGGGCCCGTACTTCGGCAGCAGTTGCGAGGCGATGCCCGCGCCCACCGCGATGACGACGCTGACCGGCAGGAAGGCGAGCCCGGCCTTGAGGGGGCTGAAGTCCAGCACGTCCTGGACGAACAGGGTGAGGAAGAAGAACATGCCGAAGATCGCGGCGGCGAGACTCAGCATGATGCCGTAGGTGCCCGCCCGGTTGCGGTCGGCGAACATGTGCAGCGGGGTGATGGGCCGCTCCGAGCGCCGCTCCACCAGGACGAACGCGACGAGCAGCAGCACGGCGGCGCCGAAGGACCCCAGGGTGTACGGGTCGCGCCAGCCCTCCTGGGCGGCCCGGATGAAGCCGTAGACCAGCGCGGTCATCCCGAGGGTGGAGGTGAGCGCGCCCAGGAGGTCGAAGTGGCCGGGGTGGCGGTCGGACTCCTTGATGTGGCGGGGCGTGGCGAGCACGATGAGCGCCGCGATCGGCACGTTGACGAAGAACACCCAGCGCCAGTCGAGCCATTCGACGAGCATGCCGCCCGCGAGCAGGCCGATCGCGCCGCCGCCCGCGGAGACCGCGGCGAAGACGCCGAACGCCCGGTTGCGCGCGGGTCCTTCGGTGAAGGTGGTGGTGATCAGGGCGAGCGCGGTCGGTGAGGCGATGGCTCCGCCGACGCCCTGGAAGGCGCGCGCGGCCAGCAACTGGCCGGAGTTCTGGGCGAGTCCGCCCAGCAGTGAGGCGATGGCGAAGAGTACGACGCCGAAGAGGAAGACGCGGCGCCTGCCGAGGATGTCGCCGGTCCGGCCGCCGAGCAGCAGCAGGCCGCCGAAGGTGAGGGTGTAGGCGCTGACCACCCAGGCCAGGCCGGTCGTGGAGAAGCCCAGGGCGCTCTGGATGTGCGGGAGGGCGATGTTCACGATGGTGATGTCCAGCACGACCATCAACTGGCAGGAGGCGATGACCAGGAGCGCGATCCCGTTGCCGCCGCCCGTGCGGCCGGGGGCGGCGGTGTCGGTCGTGGGTGCCGGCTGTGGACTCGTCATGGCAGGCCTTGCCCTCGGGTGAGGGACCCCTCGCTGAGGGGAAGTGGACGGTCCCGTCCACTTTTCGACCGTAAACCGGGCCCGGGGCCGTCACCAGTCGATCAAGGCGCGCGCCCGGTCCGGGCTTCGCGGGTCAAGGCCCGGCGCGGACGCGGGCCTTCACCGCCGCGAAGCCGTTTCCGTACGGCGTCACCAGGCGCTCGTCACCGTCCGGGCGTCAGCGGTTGCCCAGCGTGCGCTTGGGGCGCGGCTCCACCGGCTCGTCGCGCGCCTGCGCCCAGAGCGAGCGGACGTGGCCGAGGTGGCGGGCCATGCACTCCTCGGCGCCGCTGTCGTCGCCCGCCACCATCAGGTCCAGGAGTTCCAGGTGCTCCTCGGCGGAGGAGATGAGCTGGCCGCGCTCGTCGAGCCGGGTCAGTCCGTAGAGGCGGGAGCGCTTGCGCAGGTCGCCGACGGTCTCCACGAGCCGTTCGTTGCCCGCGAGGCCGAGGAGCTGGAGGTGGAAGCGGCGGTCGGCGTCGAGGTAGCCGATGAGGTTGTGCTCGCGCGCGTGGGCGACGATCTCCTCGGCGACCGGCCGCAGCGCCTCCAGTTGCTCCACGGTCGCCATCCGCGTCACCCTGCCCACGGTGGGCACTTCGATCATCGCGCGCAGTTCGGTGTACTGGTCGAGGTCGCGCTCGCTCACCTCGGTGATGCGAAAGCCCTTGTTGCGTACGGGTTCGACGAGCCCTTCGCGCGCCAGGTCCAGCATCGCCTCGCGGACCGGGGTGGCCGAGATGCCGAAGTCGGCGGCCAGTCCCGGGGCGGAGTAGATGGCGCCGGGGCGCAGTTCACCGGCGACCAGGGCGGCGCGCAGGGCGTGGGCGACCTGGTCGCGCAGCCGCTCCTGGGCCGTGATGAGATTGCGCTGCTTCAGGTCGCCCATGGCACTTCCTCCGTGAATCCGCGGAGGCTCAGCGTACAATGTCACGTTGCCCAGTCGGGTTGCCCCGTGCGCGGTGCAGCGCCGCCGCCACGGCCAGATCCTCCCAGGCCATGCCCACGCTTTTGAAGAGGCGGGGACGGTCGGACGGGACGGAGACCCGCCCGTGGACGAGGTCGGCGAGGGTCCCCGCGATCCGGCCGGGCCCGATCGCCCCCTCGGTCAGCGGGATCAGCAGGTCCCCGGCCTCGCGCAGGGCCGCCGCGCGCGACTCCACGTAGACCGCCGAGCGCCGCACCAGGGCCGTGTCGGTCTCGCGGGCGTCCGGTTCGTGCGAGCCCACGGCGACGACGGTGGCCCCGTCCGCGACGAGCCGGCCGTCGAAGAGCGGCTCGCGGGCGGTGGTGCAGCAGATGACGAGATCGGCGTCCCGGACGTCGTCCGCGGTGCCCGCGTCCGCGTCCACGCCCAGCGTGCGGGCGTACGCCACCAGCGCCGCACGCGCCTGGGGAGCGCGGGCGACCACGGTGACGGTCTTCACCTCGGCCACGGCCAGCGCCGCCCGCAGATGCCCGTACGCCTGCGGACCCGCGCCGAACAGGACCAGGCGGGCCGCGTCCGGCGCCGCCAGGTGGGCGAGGGCGACGGCGGAGACGGCCGGGGTGCGCAGGGTCGTCAGGGCCGCGCCGTCCAGGAGGGCGAGGGGCAGCAGGGTCGCGCCGTCCAGGAGCAGATAGCCACCGGTGATCCGGGGCAGGCCGTGCGCGGGGTTGGCCGGGGCCACGCCCGCGATCTTCACGCCCGCGTACGCCCCGGAGGCGGCGGGCATCAGCAGCAGTTCGCCCGCCGCGACCGGCAGGTTGACGCGTGGCGGGGCCGACTCGGGGTCGAACCCGTCGCGCAGGACGTCCGCCACCGCCTCGGCGGCGGCGGCGGGCGTGAGCAGGCGCGCGATCTCCTCGGCGCCGACCAGGGCGGGAGTGTGCGGCTGGGCGCCGGTCACAGCAGGAAGCCCGCCGGGAACGGGTCGGACGGATCCAGGAAGTACTGGGCCGTGCCGGTGATCCAGGCGCGTCCGGTCACCGTCGGGACCACCGCCGGCAGTCCGCCGACCGTGGTCTCGCCGACGAGCCGCCCGGTGAACTCCGTGCCGATGAAGGACTCGTTGACGAAGTCGCGGTGCAGGGGCAGTTCGCCGCGGGCGTGCAGCTGCGCCATCCGGGCGGAGGTGCCGGTGCCGCACGGGGAGCGGTCGAACCAGCCCGGGTGGATCGCCATCGCGTGCCGGGAGCGGACGGCGTCCGAGCCGGGCGCGGCGAGGTAGACGTGCTTGACCCCGCCGATCTCCGGGTTCCGGGGGTGCACCGGGCGGTCGGTGGCGTTGATCGCGTCCATGATGGCGAGTCCGGCGGCGAGCAGGTCGTCCTTGCGCGCCCGGTCGAAGGGCAGCCCGAGGTCGTCGAGGTGGACGAAGGCGTAGAAGTTCCCGCCGTACGCGATGTCGTAGGTGACCGTGCCGTATCCGGGTACTTCCACCTTGCGGTCGAGGCCGAGGCAGAAGGAGGGCACGTTGGTCAGGGTGACGGACTTCGCCTCGCCGTCCTCCACCCGCACGTCCACGCTCACCAGCCCGGCCGGCGTGTCGAGGCGGACCGTGGTGACCGGCTCGCTCACCTCCACCATGCCGGTCTCGACGAGCACGGTGGCCACGCCGATCGTCCCGTGACCGCACATCGGCAGCAGCCCGGACACCTCGATGTACAGGACGCCGTAGTCGGCGTCGGGGCGGGTGGCCGGCTGGAGGATCGCGCCGCTCATGGAGGCGTGGCCGCGCGGCTCGTACATCAGCAGGGTGCGCAGGTCGTCGAGGTGGTCGAGGAAGTGGAGGCGCTTCTCGGCCATGGTGGCGCCCGGGATCACCCCGACGCCGCCCGTGATGACCCGGGTGGGCATGCCCTCGGTGTGCGAGTCGACCGCGTGGTAGACGTGACGGGTGCGCATGGTCAGCGGAGTCCTTCCGCGAGGGCCTTCTCGGTGGCCGCGCGGACGGCGGCCTCCTGCTCCCCGACGAGTGCCGCGCGCGGCGGGCGGACCGGGCCGCCCGGGCGTCCGGCGATGTCCATGGACACCTTGATGGCCTGCACGAACTCGGTCTTGGAGTCCCAGCGCAGCAGCGGGTGCAGCGCCTTGTAGAGCGGCAGCGCGCTCTCCAGGTCCCCGGCGACGGCCGCGTGGTAGAGCTCGGCGCAGGAGGCGGGGAGCGCGTTGGGGTAGCCGGCGACCCAGCCGACCGCGCCCGCGAGGGCGAGTTCGAGCAGGACGTCGTCGGCGCCGATCAGCAGGTCGAGTTCGGGGGCGAGTTCGGCGATCTCGTAGGCGCGGCGCACGTCCCCGCTGAACTCCTTGACGGCGACGATGCTCCCGTCCCGGTGGAGCCGGGCCAGCAGGGCGGGGGTGAGGTCGACCTTGGTGTCGATGGGGTTGTTGTACGCGACGACCGGCAGCCCGGCGCGGGCGACCTCCGTGTAGTGGGCGCGCACGGCGGCCTCGTCGGCGCGGTAGGCGTTGGGCGGCAGCAGCAGGACCGATCCCGCGCCGGCTTCGGCGGCCTGCTCGGCCCAGCGGCGCGACTCGGCGCTGCCGTACGCGGCGACCCCCGGCATCACCCGGGCGCCGTCGCCCGCCGCCTCCACCGCGACGTCGACGACGCGGGCGCGCTCCTCGTCGGTGAGGGTCTGGTACTCGCCGAGGGAGCCGTTGGGCACGACACCGTCGCAGCCGTTGTCGATCAGCCAGCGCACATGCGCGGCATAGGCGTCGTAGTCGACGGACAGGTCCTCGCGCAGGGGCAGCGCGGTGGCGACCATGATGCCGCGCCAGGGCAGCCGGGCGGAGGAGGAGGCGGCGGACTCGGCGGTCTGGGCAGACGTCATCGGGACTCCCTAGTGTGGTGTGTGACATTTTACTGAAAGACGTACGACGGCCACAAGAGCACGCGCACGGTTCGCGCGGGGATCGCGCACGCGGAGCGTGCGGGTCGCGTCCTCGGCGTGTACGGGTCGCGTGCGTATACGGCCCGGAGGCCGCGGTCAGCCTTCGGTGGGCGGCAGTTGGGCGAGGTGGCCGAGCTCCACCGGGCAGGACAGGGGCCGCCGGTCCTCGCTCGGCCCGCCGCCCGCGAGACAGGTGACCGCCTGGCCGCACATCCGGCCCTGGCACCAGCCCATCCCGGCCCTGGTCAGCAGTTTCACGGTGCGGGCGTCCTTCGCGCCGAGCTCCGCCACCGCCTCCTTGATCCGCCCGGCCGGGACCTCCTCGCAGCGGCAGACCAGGGTCGCGTCGTCCAGCCACCCGGTCCAGCCGTCGCCGGGCCGGTGCGCGGCCGCCATCGCCCGCGCGAACCGGCGCAGCCGCGCCCGCCGCCGCACCAGCGCGGAGGTCCCGGCCGGGCGCGGGATCCCCTTGAGTTCGTACGCGATCGCCGCCGCCGCCAGTTCGCCCTCGGCGAGGGCGAGTTGAGCGCCGCCGATGCCGCCGGTCTCGCCCGCCGCCCAGATGCCGGGGACGGAGGTGCGCTGCGCGGCATCGAGCTCCAGGGCGAGGGTGCCGTCGGCCGTGGGCCGGGTGGCGCAGCCGAGTCCGGTCGCCAGCTCCAGTTGCGGGACGAGCCCGTGGCCGACCGCCAGCGCGTCGCACGGCACCCGGCGCCCGGTGCCCGGCACGGGCCGCCAGTCGCGGTCGAGCCGGGATATGGTCACGGCCTCGACGCGGTCGGTGCCGTGCGCGGCCGTCACCGCGTGCCGCGTCAGCAGCCGCACCCGGTGCCGCAGCAGCCCGCCGCCGTACAGCGCGCCCTCACCGAGCTTGCCGGGATTGCGGACGAGAGCGGGCAGTTCCGTCGCGTACAAGGTGTACGCGGACGCCTCGACCACGGCCGGAACGGCGGCGCCGGCGGCCGCGAGCGAGGCGGCGACGGCGAGCAGCAGCGGACCGCTGCCCGCCACCACGACCCGCCGGCCGGGCAGCACCAGGCCGGACTTGAGCATGGCCTGCGCACCGCCCGCGCCGACGACACCCGGCAGGGTCCAGCCGGGGAAGGGCAGTTGGCGCTCGTACGCGCCGGTGGCCAGCAGCACGGCCCGCGCCCGGACCGTGGCCGGGGCCTCCTCGCCGCCGGGGCCGCTCGCCACGGCGTGCAGCAGCCACTCCCCCGTCGCCGCGTCCCGGACGACCGTCCAGACGTGGTGGGAGGCGAGGTGGGTGACGCGCCCCGCCCGCCGGTGGGCTTCGAGCCGGGAGGCGCGCGTGGCGAACGCCTGCCAGTCGTGGTGCAGCGCCTCGGGCCGGGCGGCCCCCAGGCCGGGCGCGGGGTGCCGGTAGAACTGCCCGCCGGGCCGCTCCCCCGCGTCCAGGACCGTGACGCTCAGACCGAGGTCGGCGGCGGCGACGGCGGCCGCGAGCCCGGCGGGCCCGGCACCGACGACGGCGAGGTCGCGGGGAGTGGCCGGCGCTGACGCACCGGAAGGCTCCACCGGCTCAAAGGGTGAGGTCGGCATGGCCCGTGCCTTCCTGGGTGGTGATGACGTCGCCGGGGCGCGCCGCGACGAGGCAGGCGCGCTGGTTGGGGCGGCCGTTGACGGTCGCGAGGCAGTCGTAGCAGGCGCCGATCCCGCAGAAGGCGCCCCGCGGTTCGCCCTGGGCGCGTGTGGTGCGCCAGGAGAGGATCCCGGCGGCCCAGAGCGCGGCGGCGATGCTCTGCCCGGGCAGGGCGGTGAGCCGACGGCCGTCGAAGGTGAGGGCGAAGGCCGGGTCGGGCCGCGCCCCCACGAGGGCGGCGGGCGAGGGGGCGGTACGGCTCGGGGCGTCCCCGTCCGAGGAGGCACGCCCTGCCGGCCGGTCCGGTGCGAGGCCCCCGGTGAGTCTGCTCCACCACCGTGGACGGGACGCCCCGGTACCCCGGCCGTCCTCCCTCTCGTACGGCCTGCTCATCGGGCGCCTCCCCGCTCGTGCTCGTGCTCGCCCTCGCCCGGGTGCCGCCGCGTCTCGAACCGGTCGGGCCGGAACGGCCGCAGGTCCAGGGCGGTCCGCTCGCCCCGCAGCGCCGAGGCGATGAGCAGACCGGTGGCCGGGGCGAGGCCGATGCCGGCGCCCTCGTGTCCGCAGGCGTGCAGCAGCCCCGGCACCCGGGGGTCGGGACCGATCGCGGGCAGGTGGTCGGGCAGGTAGGGGCGGAAGCCCGCGTACGTACGGATCGCGCGGACGCCCGCGAGGACCGGGAAGAGCGCGGCGGCCTGGGCGGCGAGACGGCGCAGCGCCTCGGTGGACAGGGAGCGGTCGAAGCCCACCCGCTCACGCGTCGCGCCGATGAGGACCGGGCCCGAGGGCGTCCCCTCGACCACCGCGGAGGACTGGAGCGCGGCCGAACCGCTGGCGACGTCCGCGATGTAGTCGGCGGCGTACACCTTGTGCCGCACCAGGCGCGGCAGCGGCTCGGTGACCAGGACGAAGCCGCGCCGGGGCAGCACCGGCAGGGTGGTGCCCGCGAGGGCGGCGACCTCGCCGCCCCAGGTCCCGGCGGCGTTGACGACGGCCGGGGCCGACAGCTCGCCGTCCGGGGTGCGGACACCCCTGATGCGGCCGCCCGGCCCGGTCAGGACCTCGCGGACCTCCTGCTCCAGATGGACCTCGGCGCCGAACTGGCGTGCCGCGCGCAGCAGTTGGGCCGCCGCCTGGGCGGGCTGGACCTGGGCGTCCTGCGGGTAGTGGAAGCCGCCGGGGAGGCCGGGGGCGAGGTGGGGCTCCAGGTCGTACAGCCGGTCGGCGCCGATCTCCCGCGCCTGCACCCCGGCCTTGCGCTGCGCCTCGGCGAAGGCGCGCAGCGCCGTCAGAGCGGTCTCGTCGGGCGCCACGACGAGACCGCCCTTGGGCTCGTACTCGATCTCCGGTGGGAGGACGTGGGCGAGGTCGCGCCAGAGTCGGGTGGACAGCAGCGCGAGGTCGAGCTCGGGGCCCGCCTCCTTGTCGGAGACGAGCAGATTGCCTTCCCCCGCACCCGTGGTGCCGCCCGCGACGGGACCGCGGTCGACCACCGCGACACGGAGTCCGGCGCGCCCCGCGTAGTACGCACAGGCCGCGCCGACGACTCCGGCGCCGACGATCACAGCGTCCAGGGGGTGTCTCTTGGGCACCACAGTAATATGTCACATTCTTCTAGAGGGGCCAAGGGGCCTGAAGGGGCAGGTGATTCGGGGGCTCGGAGGTGGGAACCAGGGGCCGGAGCGGTCGGAGTCGCCCCGGCCCCTGGAGTCGGCAGCGCGCGGGCCGTCAGCTGCGCAGAGGGCCCTCACAGGTGTACGTGGAGGTGCCGCCCCTCTTGTCGGCCCAGATGTCGACCGCCCCGAAGGAGCAGTTCATGTCGGCCAGGTTGTTGCCACCCCGTACGGCCCGGTCCAGCAGGAAGGAGTCGACCGTCTCGGACATGTCCTGGAAGACCTTGTCCGCGTTGTTCGCGTCCCCCAGGCGTGCGGTGATCCTGCCGGTGCAGATGAAGCGGTGGGACTTGGGCGAGCCGTTGTCGACGCAGTCCGGCTTGCTGTAGGTGCTCCTGGTGAAGGCCGCGCGGACGTCGGACACCCGGGAGTAGCGCAGCTTCGCGTTGGGCGTGTACGTGGTGTTGGGCACGAAGAGCGTGTCGACCTTGGCGATCTGCCGGTCCAGGAACGTGTCGTACGCCTTCTGGACCTCCGCGTCCCGGCCCATCCGGTCGCGCCAGGCGTCGAAGCCGGCCGGGTCGTCGGCGCGCAGGCGCGCGTACATCTCCCGTAGCTGCGAGGGGCGTTCGTTCCACAGGAACTCGAAGAACGTGCCCGCGTAGTTGTAGAAACGGAAGCCGTCGCCGTCGTACGTGGCGTGCAGCAGCTGATTGACCGTCATGCGCGGTCCGCCGCCCGCCGTGTCGTTGATGATGCCCTTGACCAGCGACTTGCGCACCGCGATGCCGTCGTCGCGGGTGCCGCCGTCGAAGAACTCGGCGGTCCCCTCGTCCATGGCGGTGGTGCGGTCACCGGTGTACCAGGGGCCGCTCCCGAACGTTCCGGGCACCGCCCAGCGGCCGTTGAGGTAGTGCGTGTACTCGTGACGGAAGAGCTCTTCGAGGGTGAGCGAGGAGTCCTGCGGCACCCGGCGCTGGTAGGTGTAGAAGGTCGCGCCCTCCTCGATGTACATCCCGCCGTTGTTGGTGGAGTACCCGGTGAGGAAGGGCTGGTAGACCTCGTAGTCGGAGCGCGAGGCGTACAGGTGGATGTGGAGCGTGGTGTTGGGGTCGCCCGCGAGCGGCTTGTCGGTGCCGAGCACACGGAAGAACTGGGACTTGACCTGCTTGCTCGCGTAGTAGAGCTGGTCGATGGTGGCCTTGTCGAGGGCGGTGCGGACCTGGATGGCGCCGTTGTCGTAGGTGTACGTGTGGGTGAGGAGCTGCTTCTCGATCTGGTCCTTGCACACGTTGTACGGGGCGCACTGGCCGTAGACGTTGAGCCAGCTCGCCAGCGACAGCCAGGGGGCGCTCATCTTGCCGAAGTTCGCCGCGGCCGTGGGCAGCAGGGTGCCGAGGTCGGGGACGATCCGGCTCTTGACGGCGTCGATCTGGCCGAAGCGGCCGTACTCCGACAGCGCGTCGCGGACCACCCAGGCGTTGGCCGTGCCCTTGAGGTGGGTGTAGCCGGAGAAGACGCGGAAGGCGGCACGGTAGGCGGGGTCGGCGGCCGCGGCGGCGTGGAACGCGGCGTCCTTGTTGCCCGGGTAGACGCCGAGGTAGTTGACGGAGAGCGCGGCGAGCGCGGCGCCGCCCCAGTCCGCGCTGGTGGCGGTGCCGACGCCGGGGGCCATGGTCGCCAGGACGCGCTTGATGAGCGGGAGCTGGTGCTGGCGCAGGCCCGGCGCGCTCGCCGCGTAGAGCGCCTCGCGCAGGGTCTGGGCGTTCTGCGGGGTGGCGTCGAAGGTGTGCGCGGCGGAGCCGAGGGCGGCGACGGCCTCGGCCACGGCGTCGACCGTGGGCTGGTCGGTGGTGTCGATCTCGTCGTGCGAGTAGTCCTGGTAGGCGACGGCGTGGAGGTAGGTGAACAGCTCCAGCAGATGGCCGCTGTTCTTGCCGTCATGGTCGGCCGCGAGGCTGGTGGCGCGGTGGGCGACGGCCTGCACATGGGCGTCGGACATGACCGGCGCCAGCCGCGCGTCCCAGGTCCAGACGAGCCCGCGCAGACAGCCGTCGGCGGTGACGGCCGGGTCGGTGAGGAAGTCGGCGAGGCCCTGCGGGCTCAGCCCGGTGATGCCGTCGAGGGTGCACGGGACCCCGGCGGCCCGCAGCGCGGAGTGGGCGGCCGGGGGGACCGCGCGGGTCTGCGGCCCGGCTATGCGGCCGTCCTGGCCGCGGCCGGGGGCGGGCAGTTGGCGGGCCGTCTGCCGGGGGGCCTTGGCGAGGTGTTCCACCTGGTCGAACGGGTTCGCGCCCGTGTTCGCGGGCGGGGCGGGCCGCGCGGTGAGGGAGGCGGGGAGCGCCTGCGGGGCGCCGGCCTGCGCGGGGTGCGGCGCCTGCACGGCCTGGGCGGCCTGCCCGGCGGTGACGAGCAGGGTCGCCGCGACGGCGGCGGCGAGAAGCGGCTTGCGCGCGGATCTGAGCTGTGACACCGAAAGGCTCCTGTGTGGGAGGTGACTTGGGGGGTGGCGCTGCGGTGCGTCGACACGTGCGGGTGCTGGGCCGCGGCTCCCGGGGCTGGGCACGACGAGGCGCCCCCCGGCGAGGGGTGCGTCGTGGTGGGTCGCCCTGTCCCGTACGGCACTTGGGGAACGGAGGAGCCGTGGCTGTGAGCTGTAACATAGTAATGTGAAATTGCACTGACAAGACTTGTGCGGCCCCTATTTCCCCGCGGGTCGCCTCCGGGCCCTCCGCCGCAGGTCGGGACGCCCCCCGACTCCCGCCCGAGGTCAGTCCAGGACCGCGAACCCGTCCAGCTCGACCCGTGCCTGCTCGTCCCAGAGCCGCACCACGCCGATCACCGCCATCGCCGGGTAGTCGCGCCCGGCCAGCTCGCGCCAGATCAGGCCGAGTTCGCGGGCCCGGGCGCGGTAGTCGGCGACGTCCGTGGTGTACACGGAGACCCGGGCCAGGTCCGCCGGGGTGCCCCCGGCGGCGGTGAGCGCGGCCAGGAGGTTGGTGAGCGCGGTCCGGAACTGCTCGGCCAGCGTCCCCCCCACCACCGTGCCGTCCGCGTCGAGCGCGGTCTGGCCGGCGAGGAAGACCAGCCGGCTGCCGGTGGCGGTGACGGCGTGGCTGAAGCCGGTGGGCGGGGAGAGACCGGCGGGGTTCACCCGGTGCAGGCTCATCGGTACAGCTCCTTCGCGATGATCGTGCGCTGCACCTCGGTGGCGCCCTCGTAGATCCGGGGCGCGCGCACCTCGCGGTAGAGGTGTTCGAGCAGATGGCCGCGGCGCAGCGCCCGCGCGCCGTGCAGCTGGACGGCCGCGTCCACGACGTACTGCGCGGTCTCGGTGGCGAACAGCTTCGCCATCGCCGCGTACCGGGGGACCTCCGGCGCTCCCCTGTCGTACGCGGCGGCCGCCCCGTAGACCAGCAGGCGCGCCGCCTCCGTGCGGGTCGCCATCTCCGCGACCTGGTGGGCGACCGCCTGGAGGTCCTTGAGCGGGCCGCCGAAGGCGGTGCGGCGCGCGGTGTGCGCGACGGTCGCGTCCAGGGCCGCCTGCGCCATCCCGACCGCGAACGCGCCGACGCTGGGCCGGAACAGGTTCAGCGTGCCCATGGCGACGCGGAAGCCCCGGTCGGGTGCGCCCACCACGTCGTCCGGGCCCACGCGGACCCCGTCGAAGACGAGCGTGCCGACCGGGTGCGGGGAGAGCATGTCGAGGGCGGCGCCGCTCAGTCCGGGCCGGTCCGCGGGGACGAGGAACGCGGTGACGCCGCGCGCCCCGGCACCTTCGGTGGTGCGGGCGAACACGGTGCAGAAGTCGGCCTCGGGGGCGTTGGAGATCCAGCACTTCTCGCCGCTGAGCCGCCAACCGCCGTCGTGGGACTCGGCCTTGAGGGCGAGGGCGGCGGCGTCGGAGCCCGCGTCCGGCTCGCTGAGCGCGAACGCGGCGACGGCCCGCCCGGCGGTCACCTCCGGCAGCCAGCGGGCGCGCTGCGCCTCGGTGCCGAACGCGGCGACCGGGTGGGCGCCCAGGCCCTGGAGGGCGAGCGCGGTCTCCGCCTCGGTGCAGGCGTACGCCAGCGACTCGCGCATCAGGCACAGGTCGAGCGCGCCGGAGGTGAACAGCCGCTCCAGGAGCCCGAGCTCGCCGAGGGCGCTGACGAGTGGCCGGTTCACGCGCCCCGGGTCACCCTTGTCGGCAAGAGGACGCAGGTGTTCCGTGGCGGTGGCGCGCAGGTGCGCGCACCACTCCCGCTGCTCCGGCTCCAGCGCGAATGCGGGCATGGCGGCCCCTCTCGTGTCGCGTCCAGTCTCGCTGTGCACCCGCCGGGTCGCGGCCCGCGACTCCGGGTCCGCGACTCGGGGTCCGTACCGGGAGGCGGCCGGGAACCGCTCTTATCGCGAACCGTTGACTGTCGTCATCCAAACGATACGCTCCAGAGGCGACAAGGGGGCGATCCCGTATGGAGCTGAAGACCTCAGCGCATGCCGACACGTTTTCCCGCGATCATCTGCCGCCCGCCGACCAGTGGCCGGACCTGGTCTTCGACCTCCCCGAGCTGCGCTACCCCGAGCGGCTCAACTGCGGCGCCGAACTCCTGGACCGCACGATCGATCGGTTCGGCGCACAGCGGCCCGTCTTCCGTACGGGAGAGGGGACCGTGTGGACGTACGGGGAGCTGCACGCCCGGGTCGACCGGATCGCCCACACGCTCACCACCGGCCTCGGGGTGGTCCCGGGCAACCGGGTGCTGCTGCGCGGGCCCACCACGCCGTGGCTCGCGGCCTGCTGGCTGGCGGTGATGAAGGCGGGCGCGGTGGCCGTCACCGTGCTGGCCCAGCAGCGGCCGCAGGAACTGGCCACCATCTGCGAACTCGGCCGGATCGGGCACGCCCTGTGCGACGCGCGCTCGCTGAAGGACCTGGAGAAGGCCGCGGTACCGGGTCTGCGCATCACGCCCTACGGGGGCGGGACGGCCGATGACCTGCTGCGCCTGGCCGACGCGCCGAGCGCCCGGGAGCCGTTCACGGCCGTCGCGACGGCGGCCGACGACGTCGCCCTGATCGCCTTCACCTCGGGCACCACCGGCCGCCCCAAGGGCTGTATGCACTTCCACCGGGACGTGCTGGCCATCGCGGACACCTTCGCCCGGCACGTCCTGCGCCCCCGCCCCGACGACGTCTTCGCGGGCAGCCCGCCGCTCGGCTTCACCTTCGGCCTGGGCGGTCTGGTGATCTTCCCGATGCGGGCGGGCGCCTCCTCGCTGCTCCTCGAACAGGCCGGCCCCAAGCAGTTGCTGCCCGCGCTCGCCCGGCACCGGGTCTCCGTCCTGTTCACCGCGCCCACCGCCTACCGGGCGATGCTGGACGAGCTCGACGGATACGACGTGGGCGCGCTGCGGCGCTGTGTGTCGGCCGGGGAGAACCTGCCCGCCGCCACCTGGCGCGCCTGGCACGAGCGGACCGGGCTGCGCATCATCAACGGCATCGGCGCCACCGAGCTGCTGCACATCTTCATCTCGGCGGCCGACGACGCGATCAGACCGGGCGCCACCGGCAGACCGGTGCCCGGCTGGCACGCGCGCGTGGTGGACGCCTCGGGCCAGGAGGTGGCGGACGGCGAGCCCGGCCTGCTCGCGGTGCGCGGGCCGGTCGGCTGCCGCTATCTGGCCGACCCACGCCAGACGGAGTACGTCCAGGGAGGCTGGAACCTCACCGGCGACACCTACGTACGGACGAGCGACGGCTACTTCCGCTATGTCGCCCGCGCCGACGACATGATCATCTCGGCCGGGTACAACATCGCGGGCCCGGAGGTCGAGGACGCCCTGCTGCGCCACCCCGACGTCGTGGAGACCGCCGTGATCGGCCGCCCGGACGAGGCCCGCGGCCAGGTGGTCGTCGCCTACTGCGTGCTGCGCGAGGGCGTGGTGGGCGGCGAGGCCATGGCCGGGCTGCTGCGCGACCACGTCAAGGGCGAACTCGCCCCCTACAAGTGCCCGCGCGAGGTCGTCTTCCTCGACGCCCTCCCCCGGACGCCGACCGGCAAGCTGCAACGCTTCCGGCTGCGGGCCCTAGAGTGATCACGTGGCCGAGCAGCACACACCCCGATCCCTGATCGTCACCCTCTACGGCGCCTACGCGCGCGAGACGGCCGGCTCCCTCGCGGTCGCCGAGCTGATCCGCCTGCTCGCCGCCGTGGGCGTGGACGCCCCGTCCGTACGGTCGTCGGTCTCCCGGCTCAAACGGCGCGGGCTCCTGGTGCCCGAGCGCACCGCGGGCGGCGCCGCCGGGTACGCCCTGTCCGCCGACGCGCGCCAACTGCTCGACGACGGCGACCGCCGCATCTACCCGCACGCCCGCCCACGCGCGCGTGAGGGCTGGGTCCTGGCCGTCTTCTCGGTCCCCGAGTCCGAGCGCAACAAGCGCCATGTGCTGCGCTCCCGCCTCGCGGGGCTCGGCTTCGGCACGGCGGCGCCCGGGGTGTGGATCGCCCCGGCGCGGCTGTACGACGAGACCCGGCACACCCTGGAGCGGCTCCAACTCGCCCCGTACGTCGACCTGTTCCAGGGCGAGCACCTGGGCTTCGCGCCGACCGCCGAGGCGGTCGGCCGGTGGTGGGACCTGACGGCGATCGCCAAGCAGCACGAGGAGTTCCTGGGGCTGCACGAGCCCGCGCTGCGGACCTGGGAGGCACGCGCGCGGACCTCGTCCGAGGTGCCGCCCGAGGAGGCGTACCGGGACTACCTGCTCGCCCTGGACTCCTGGCGCCGCCTGCCCTACGCCGACCCCGGTCTGCCCCCCGCCCTGCTGCCGCCCGACTGGCCGGGCGAGCGGTCGGCCGAGGTCTTCCGCCGGCTGCACGCCCGGCTGCGGGACGCGGGAGCGGCGTTCGTCCGGGGGCCGGGCGACGCCTGAGAGGGGCGCGGCCCGCCTCAGTAGGATGGTGAGGTGACCGATGAGGACGGGCGCGCCCGCAGGCGCGGACAGGGCGAACTGGAGGCCCAGGTCCTGGCGGCGCTGCGGAACGCGGCCGGGCCGGTGACCGCCGGCTGGGTGCGGGAGCGGATCGGCGGAGCACTCGCGTACACCACCGTCGTGACCATCCTCTCCCGGCTGTACGCCAAGCAGTCGGTGACCCGGGAACGCGCGGGGCGTTCGTTCGTGTGGACCCCGGCGGCCGACGAGGCCGGACTCGCGGCGCTGCGGATGCGCAAGGTCCTGGACGGCGAGTCCGACCGGGGCGCGGTACTGGCCAGCTTCGTCACCGCCCTCTCGCCCGACGACGAGCGGCTGCTGCGCGCGCTCCTCGACGGCGCGGAAGCGGAGACCGGGGACTGACGCGGTGGGTGTCTTCGTCTTTCTGCCGCTGGTCCTGCCCCTCACCGCCTGGCCGATCGCCCGGCTTGCCGAGCGGCAGCTCCATCCCCGCGCGGCGACCTGGCTGCTCACGTCGGTCGGCGCCGTCCTCGCGCTGTGCAGCACCCTGTGCCTGCTGCTCCTGATGGTGGTGGGCACCGCGCAACTGCCGGGCAATCCGCTGCCCGACGCCTGGGCCGACCCCGAGGTACGGGCAGTGCTGCCCTACGACGAGATGGTGGGCCGGGCGGCGATCCCGCTCCTGGGAGCGGTCGCTGGGGCGTGCGCGCACCTGGTGTGGGTGCACCGGCGGGTGCGCACGCGCGCGTCCCGGGCCCTGGCCGGGGTGCCCGCGGCCGAGGGCGGGCCGACCGTACTGCCCGACGACGCGCGCGCCTATGCGTACGCCCTGCCGGGCGGACGCGGCGCGGCCGGGACACGCGGGCGGATCGTCGTGTCGCGCGCGATGCTGACGTGTCTCGACGCGGGCGAACAGCGGGCGCTGATCGCGCACGAGGAGGCGCATCTGACGGCGCGGCACCACCGCTTCCTGCTGGCAGCGGGGCTGGCGGCGCGCGCGAACCCGTTTCTTCGCCCGCTGCGCACCGCCGTGGCCTACACGGCCGAGCGCTGGGCGGACGAGGACGCGGCGCGGACCGTGGGCGACCGCCGGACGGTGGCCCGGGCCATCGCCAAGGCCGCCCTGGCATCCGGCCCGACGGCGACGGGCCGGGGCGCCGCGACCGCCCTCGCGGGGTTCGCGACGGCCGGGCCGGTGCCCCGCCGGGTGGCGGCGCTGCTCGGCCCGGTGCCGCCGGCTCCCGCGCTGCCGCCCGCGTGGACGGCGGCCGGGCTCGCGCTGTGGACCGCCGCGGGGGGCACGGCGGCCTCGGCGCTGGCGTCGGCGAACGCGACCGTGACCCTCTTCACGGTGCTGCGGGCCGCGACCGCGCTGTGACGGGCCGCCCCCGGGAGCGGCCCTACGCACCCCGGGGCCGCGCCGCCCCTACAGGTCGAACTCGGCCGGTGCCAGGCCCAGCGCGAAGCACGCCTCGCGCACGACGGCCTGCTCCGTCTTGTCGAAGTCGCCGTCGGCCCCGCCGATGACGATGCCTATCTGCACCACCGCGCGCGCCTCGGCGGGCTTCTTCTTGGCCTTGGCGATCTCCTGCAACACGCTGACCTTGCCGAAGTCGAAGTCGGCGGCGAGCTTGTCCAGGTAGTCGTCGAAGCGGCGCTGGAGGTCGGCCGCCGGGAAGTTCTGCAACACCTCGTTGGTGGAGATGAGCTGGGCGACCCGGCGCCGCTCGGACGGGTCCACGGTGCCGTCGGCCGCGGCGACCAGGGCGCACATCGCCATGCCGGCATCACGGAACGCGCCGCTCTTCAGGTCGTTCTTCTTGGCGAGCAGCTGCGTCTGCATCGTCGACGCGGACTCCTTGAAGCGGTCCCACAGGGCCATGAGGTCTCCATCGGTTCTCGGTAGCAACTTCTACAACACTGTAGAAACTGACCGGCGGGCGCAATGGTTCCCGTGGCGCGTCATTTCTCCGAAAGCCGCCCCAGCGCGGGGTTGCTAAGGCTCACTTCGGCGCTCGGCTCGCTTCGGCGCTCGGCTCGCCTTGGCGCTTGGCTCACTTCAGTCTGGGGCTCACTTCAGCGTGAGCCGGGGTCTGGGCGCGTCCGTGCGGCCGGTCGGCGGTCGGCGGCTGCCCGCCCGGTACGGCGCCGGCCAGGGCGCCCCGGGCCCGGTGTACTCCTGCTCGGCTGCGGCGTGCAGCGTCCAGTGCGGGTCGTAGAGGTGGGGCCGGGCCAGGGCGCAGAGGTCGGCGCGGCCCGCGAGCAGCAGCGAGTTCACGTCGTCCCAGGAGGAGATCGCCCCGACCACGATGACGGGCACGCCGAGCGTGTTGCGGATCCGGTCGGCGTACGGGGTCTGGTAGGAGCGGCCGAACTCGGGCCGTTCGTCGGGGACGACCTGCCCGGTGGAGACGTCGATGGCGTCGGCGCCGTGGGCGGCGAACGCGCGGGCGATCTCGACGGACTCCTCGGCGGTGGTGCCGCCGGGAGCCCAGTCGGTGGCGGAGACGCGCACGGCAATCGGCCGGTCGGCCGGCCAGACGCCCCGCAGTGCGTCGAACACCTCCAGCGGGAAACGCAGCCGGTTGGCGAGGGAACCCCCGTAGGCGTCCGCGCGTTGGTTGGTGAGAGGGGAGAGGAATCCCGAGAGCAAGTAGCCATGGGCGCAGTGGAGTTCGAGCAGGTCGAAACCGCAGTGGGCGGCCCGCCGGGCCGCCGCGGCGAACTGCTCCCGGATGCCGGTCAGCCCCGCGCGGTCGAGCGCGTGCGGGACCTGGTTGACGCCGGGGCGGTAGGGCAGGGGTGAGGCGGCGGCGAGGGGCCAGTTGCCGTCGTCGAGCGGCTCGTCGATGCCCTCCCACATGACTTTGGTCGAGCCCTTGCGCCCGGAGTGGCCGAGCTGGACGCCGATGGCGGTGCCGGGTGCCTGCCGGTGCACGAAGTCGGTGACCCGGCGCCAGGCCGTCTCCTGCTCGGGGGTGTAGAGACCGGTGCACCCCGGAGTGATGCGGCCCTCGGGGCTGACACACACCATCTCGGTCATGACCAGGCCCGCGCCCCCGAGGGCCCGGGCGCCGAGATGGACGAGGTGGAAGTCGCCGGGCAGGCCGTCCTTGGCGGAGTACATGTCCATGGCGGAGACGACGACACGGTTGCGCAGCCGGAGTCCGCGCAGCCGGAAGGGGGTGAACATCGGGGGCGTGCCGGAGGGGCAGGGGAAGTCGCGCTCGACGGCGCCGGTGAAACCGGGGTCGCGCAGCCGGAGGTTGTCGTGGGTGACCCGGCGGCTGCGGGTGAGCAGGTTGAACGCGAACTGCCGGGGCGGCTGGCCGAGATAGAGCGCCAGTTCCTCGAACCAGCGCAGGCTGGCGGCGGCGGCACGCTGGGTGGACTCGACGACGGGTCGGCGCTCCCGCTCGTACGCGGCGAGGGCGTCCGGCAGCTCGGGCTGTTCCTCGACGCAGGCGGCCAGCGCGAGGGCGTCCTCGACGGCGAGCTTGGTGCCGGAGCCGATGGAGAAGTGCGCGGTGTGGGCGGCGTCGCCCAGCAGCACAGTGCGGCCGTGGGACCAGCGGGCGTTGACGACCGTACGGAAGACGGTCCAGGAGGAGTTGTTGCTCCGCAGCGGCCGGTTGCCCAGGGCTTCCGCGAAGATCTTGGCGCAGCGGTCCACCGACCCCTGCTCGTCGAGTTCGTCGAACCCGGCCCGCCGCCACACCTCCTCGCGCATCTCCACGATGACGGTCGAGGAGCCGGCGGAGAACGGATAGCCGTGCAGTTGCATCACGCCGTGCTCGGTCTCGGCGATCTCGAAGCGGAAGGAGTCGAAGGCGAAGTCGGCGGCCAGCCAGATGTAGCGGCAGCGGTGGCCGGTGATACGGGGCGCGAAGTGCTCGGCGTACGCCTGGCGGGTGGCGCTGTGTACGCCGTCGGCCGCGATCACCAAGTCGTACGCGGTGGCGAGTTGGGCGGCGGGCGGCGCCTCGGTGCGGAAGCGCAGGTCGACGCCGAGCGCGCGGCAGCGCTGGTGCAGGATCTCCAGGAGCCTGCGGCGGCCGAGCGCGGCGAAGCCGTGCCCGCCGGAGGTGAGGGTGCGGCCGCGGTGGACGATGTCGATGTCGTCCCACCGGACGAACTCGGCCTTCAGCGCCTCGTACACCACGGGGTCGGCGTGCTCGATCCCGCCGAGGGTCTCGTCGGAGAGGACCACTCCGAAGCCGAAGGTGTCGTCGGGGGCGTTGCGCTCCCAGACGGTGATCTCGCGTTCGGGCCGGAGCCGTTTGAGCAGAGCGGCGGCGTACAGCCCGCCGGGGCCGCCGCCGATGACCGCGATCCGCTGCGGCCGTGCGGCGGGGACGAGCACGGGGGCGGGGCCGCAGTCCCGGGGCCCGGGCACGACTCAGCGCCCCTGCCACTTGGGGGGCCGCTTCTCGGTGAAGGCGGCGTGGAACTCCGCGTAGTCCTGCCCGTTCATCAGCAGGGCCTGGGTGGCGGCGTCGAGTTCGACGGCGGCGGCGAGCGGCATGTCGAGTTCGGCGGTGAGCAGCGCCTTGGTCTGGGCGTGGGCGAGGGCGGGCCCGGCGGCGAGGTGGCGGGCGAGCTCGGCGGCGCGCGCGTCGGCCTGCCCTTCCCCGGTGAGTTCGCTGAGCAGGCCGATGCGTTCGGCCTCGGGGGCGCGGACCGGTTCGCCGAGCATCAGCAGCCGGGTGGCGTGGCCGAGCCCGACGACACGCGGCAGCAGATAGGCCGCGCCCATGTCACCGCCGGAGAGGCCGACCTTGGTGAACAGGAAGGCGAACCGAGCGGTGGGGTCGGCGATGCGGAAGTCGGCGGCGAGCGCCAGCACCGCGCCCGCGCCGGCGGCGACGCCGTGGATGGCGGCGATGACCGGGAAGGGGCATTCGCGCACGGCCCGCACGACCAGGCCGGTCATACGGTTGAAGTCGAGCAGCTGGGCGGTGTCCATGGAGAGCGTCGCGCCGATGATCTCGTCGACATCGCCGCCGGAGCAGAATCCGCGCCCCTCGCCCGCGAGCACCAGGGCGCGCACGGCCCGCTCCCGGGAGAGTTCGGCGAGCAGATCGCGAAGGTCGGCATAGGCGCCGAAGGTGAGCGCGTTGAGCTTCTCGGGGCGCGCCAGGGTGACGGTGGCCACCCCGTCCTCCACGGAAAGCCGCAGGTGGCGCCAGTTTTCGGTGCGGGAAGCGGAGCTGGGGAACGGGCTCATGGAGGGCGGCCTCCTCGGCGTGCTGCCAGATGCCTGCTTTTCGAAGGTATCACTCCTGTGTGACCGTCGTCACGAGCACGCGACACGCGGCAGAACGACAGAGGGCGGTGAGGGCAGGAGGAGGGCGTGCGGACGGGTGCGCGCGCCTGCTCTCACGGATGCCCGGGGAGGGGTGACGCGCAGGGCGGGGCGACCAGGGGCGACCACGGGGAGCCAGCGGTCCTCATGTCCCTGTCACTGCCCGCCGGCGGTCTCTATCCGCCGCTTGCTCGGGTTCGTAAGGTTGAAGGGAGTAGTAGCGTCCCGCGCGTCCCCCCGCGCCCCGGACGACTCCACGCGACCGAAACGGAAACCCCAGCCGTGCCCGACCCCTCCGGCACCGCCCGCGAACCGGCCGGCGCCCCGACCTCGTGGCGTATCCCGCTCCCCCACACCAACGCCGCCGTCCCCATCGCCCGCGCCCTGATCCGTACCGCGCTCGCCGACATCGACGCCCCCGCCGACAGCGACACGGCCGAACTGCTCACCGCCGAGCTGGTGGCCAACGCCGTCGAGCACACCGCCGCCGACCAGCCCATCGAGCTGGTCGTCGAGTTGTTCGAGGCGGGCTGCCAGGTCGAGGTGCACGACCGCTCCCCGCTGCCGCCGGGAGACCTCGGCGCTCCCGCGCCGTGCGGCGATCTCGACCCGTGGCAGGAACACGGCCGGGGCCTGCTGCTGATCCGCACCCTCAGCTCGGCCTGCGGCCACCGCCCCACCGCGCACGGCAAGGCGGTGTGGTTCACGCTCCCGGCGCGGCCACCCCCGCCGGACTTCCCGCGAGGGTCGCGACCATGACGGCCTTGATGGTGTGCAGACGGTTCTCGGCCTCGTCGAAGACCACCGAGTGCGCGGACTCGAAGACCTCGTCGGTGACCTCCAGCTCGGCCAGGCCGTACTGCTCGTGGATCTCGCGCGCGACGGCCGTGCCGAGGTCGTGGAAGGCCGGCAGGCAGTGCAGAAACTTGACGTCCGCGTTGCCGGTGGCGCGCAGCACGTCCATCGTCACCGCGTAGGGCGCCAGCGCCTTGATCCGCTCGGCCCAGATCTCCTTGGGCTCGCCCATCGACACCCAGACGTCGGTGGCGACGAAGTCCGCGCCCGCCACCCCTTCGGCGATGTCCTCGGTGAGGGTGATCCGGGCCCCGCTCCGCTCGGCCTCCCGCTCGGCGAGGGCGACGACGTCCTCGGCCGGCCAGTACGCCCGGGGCGCCACGATCCGTACGTCCATCCCGAGCAGGGCGCCGGTGACCAGGTAGGAGTTGCCCATGTTGTAGCGGGCGTCGCCGAGGTAGGCGAAGGCCGTCCGCTCCAGGGGCTTGTCGGTGTGCTCGGTCATGGTGAGCACCTCCGCGAGCATCTGGGTGGGGTGCCAGGCGTCGGTGAGCCCGTTGTAGACCGGTACGCCCGCGTGCGCGGCGAGGGTCTCGACCGTCTCCTGGGCGTCCCCGCGGAACTGGATCGCGTCGAACATCCGCCCGAGCACCCGGGCGGTGTCGCGAGCCGACTCCTTCTTGCCGATGTGCGATCCGGCGGGGTCGATGTACGTGGTGGAGGCACCCTGGTCGGCGGCCGCCACCTCGAACGAACACCTCGTACGCGTCGAGGGCTTCTCGAAGATCAACGCGATGTTCCGCCCCCGCAGCCGCTGCACCTCGGTGCCCGCCTTCTTGGCGGCCTTGAGCTCGGCGGCCAGCTCCACCAGAGCGCGGAACTCCTCGGCGGTGAAGTCCAGCTCCTTGAGGAAGTGGCGGCCTGCGAGGTCTGTCGCCATGGTGACTGCTCCTGGGTGACGGAAGGCGGGAAGCTGTAAGTATATGCGATTGAACGCATCACTATACGGCATCGCGTTCGACAGGACAGCTCATGCACCGCGGCCCGCCCCGCCCCCGCCCCAGCTCGCTCCCGGGGATCTCGATCACCTCGATGCCCTCCTTGCGCAGATGCGTGTTGGTGGTCACATTGCGCTCGTACGCCACCACCACGCCCGGCTCGACCGCCAGCACGTTGCAGCCGTCGTCCCACTGCTCGCGCTCCGCCGCGTGCACGTCCTGGGTGGCCGTCAGCACCCGGATCCCGTCCAGACCGAGGGCCGCCGCTATGGCCCGGTGCATGTGCTCCGGCGGATGGTCCGTCACCTTCAGCTCCTGCTCACCGGCGCCCGGCTCGATCGTGTACGAGCGGAGCATGCCGAGCCCGGCGTACTGAGTGAAGGTTTCTCCATCGACCATCGTCATCACCGTATCGAGGTGCATGAACGCCCTGCGCTTGGGCATGTCCAGCGCCACGATCGTGCGGGCGGAACCGGCCGCGAACAGCCCGCGCGCCAGCATCTCCACGGCCTGCGGAGTCGTCCGCTCGCTCATCCCGATGAGCACCGCGCCGTTGCCGATCACCAGCACGTCGCCGCCCTCGATGGTCGAGGGGTAGTCGCTCTGCCCCTGCGACCAGGTGTGGAAGGGCGCCGCCCCGGGACCGGCGAAGAGCGGGTGGTGACGGTAGATCGCCTCGAAGTGGACCGTCTCCCGCTGCCGGGCCGGCCAGCGCATCGCGTTGATGGACACCCCGTCATAGATCCAGGCGGAGGTGTCGCGGGTGAACAGGTGGTTGGGCAGCGGGCCCAGCAGGAAGTCGTCCAGGTCCATCGCGTGGAACCGCACGGACACCGGCTCCGCGTGGCGCTCCAGGAACTCCCGCTTGGTCATCCCGCCCACCAGCGCCTCCGCCAGCTCCGCGGCGGAGAGCTCCTCGAAGACCTCCCGCAGATGCCCGGTGGCCAGCGGTCCGTACTCCTTCTCGTCGAAGACCCGGTCGAGCACCAGCCGTCTCGCCGGCGGGATCGCCAGCGACTCGCGCAGCAGATCGCCGAAGAGATGCACCTCGACCCCGCGGTCGCGCAGCACGTCCGCGAAGCCGTCGTGCTCCTGCCGGGCCCGGCGCACCCACAGCACGTCGTCGAAGAGGAGAGCGTCCTTGTTGCTCGGAGTGAGCCGCTTCAGCTCCAGATCCGGCCGGTGCAGGATGACGCGGCGCAGCCGCCCGGTCTCGGAGTCGACATGGAATCCCATGCTTCCATCCTGTCCCGCGAGCAGCCCGCTCACCCGGCGAACCCGCCCCTTGCCTCCCAGCAGGCGAGCGCTCCCGGGGACGGAACCGCCTGGCTCCGCCCCCAGGACGTCACAGCCTGGGGTCCACCGGCTCCGACTCCAGAGCCAGCACCGCGAAGACCGCCTCGTGGACACGCCACAGCGGCTCCCCGGCCGCCAGCCGGTCCAGCGCCTCCAGACCCAGCGCGTACTCCCGCAGCGCCAGCGAGCGCTTGTGCCCCAGCGACCGCTGCCGCAGCCGGTCCAGGTTCTCCGGGCGCGTGTACTCCGGACCGTAGATGATCCGCAGATACTCGCGTCCGCGCACCTTGATGCCCGGCTGCACCAGACGGCCCCTGCCGTCCCGGGCCAGCGCCTGGAGCGGCTTGACCACCATGCCCTCGCCGCCCGCTCCGGTCAGCTCCAGCCACCAGTCGACACCCGCCCGCACGGACGCCTCGTCACCGGTGTCGACGACCAGGCGCCGGGTGACCTGGAGCAGACCCGTCGGGTCGTGCTCGACCAGACGGTCCAGCCACGCCAACTGCTCGTCGTGCGGCACCGCGGCCAGGCTGCGCCCCTGGACGGCCAGGATCTGGAACGGGGCGAGCCGCACTCCCTCCAGCCCGTCCGTGGTCCAGCAGTAGCGCCGGTACGCGTCGGTGAACGCCGCCGCGTCCCGCGCCCGCTCACGCTGGCGCGACAGCAGCCCCGCCACGTCCGCCCCACGCTCCGCCGCCGCCTCCAAAGCGCGCACGGCACCCGGGAAGACCGCCCCGGACGCGGCACCCACCGCCGCGTACTGCGAACGCAGCAGCCCCGAGGCCTTCAGCGACCATGGCATCAGCTCGGCGTCGAGCAGCAGCCAGTCCGCACCGAACTCCTCCCACAGCCCCGCCGCGGACACGGCCGCCCGCAGCCGGCCGAGTACCTCCTCGGTGACGGCCGTGTCGTCGAAGAACGGGCGACCGGTGCGGGTGTGCAGAGACCCCGTCGGCCCCTCCACCCCGAACCGCTCACGCGCCACCTCGGCGTCACGGCACACCAGGGCGACCGCCCGCGAACCCATGTGCTTCTCCTCGCACACGACCCGCCCGACCCCGTCCCCCGCGTACTGCGCGAACGCCTCCGCCGGGTGCTCCAGGAACTGCTCGTCACCACCGCTGCCGCCCCGGGCCGCCGCGCGCGAGGTCGCCGTGGGCGCCATCGTCGGCGGCAGATACGCGAGCAGCCGAGGATCGACGGCGAACCGGCTCATCACCTCGAGCGCGGCCGCCGCGTTCTCCTCGCGCACCGCCACATTGCCCAGGTGCCGGGTCTCCACGACCCGACGGCCGTGCACGTCGGCCAGGTCGAGCGGCCGTCCGTCCTGGCCACCGGGCGCCTCGGTGGCCAGCGGACGGACCGGCTCGTACCAGACCTTCTCGGCGGGCACGTCGACGAGCTCGCGCTCGGGCCAGCGCAGCGCGGTCATCCTTCCGCCGAACACCGCACCCGTGTCCAGACAGATGGTGTTGTTGATCCACGATGTGTTCGGGACGGGCGTGTGGCCGTAGACGACCGCCGCGCGACCCCGGTAGTCCTCGGCCCAGGGATACCGCACGGGCAGGCCGAACTCATCCGTCTCGCCGGTCGTCTCCCCGTACAGAGCGTGTGAGCGGACACGCCCCGACGTGCGCCCGTGGTACTTCTCGGGCAGACCCGCGTGACAGACGACCAGCTTGCCGCCGTCGAGCACATAGTGGCTGACGAGCCCGTCGATGAACTCCTTCACCTGTTCCTTGAATCCATCGTCCTCCCTGTCCAACTGCTCGATCGTCTCCGCCAGTCCATGGGTGCGCTGGACCTTCTTGCCACCCAGATAACGTCCGAGCTTGTTCTCATGGTTCCCGGGAACACACAGAGCGTTACCATCGGCCACCATTTTCATCACCCGCCGCAACACGCCCGGGCTGTCGGGGCCCCGGTCGACGAGGTCGCCGACGAAGACCGCCGTGCGGCCCTCGGGGTGCGCCCCGTCCACGTAACCCAGCTTGGCCAGCAGCGTCTCCAGCTCGGCGCGGCAGCCGTGGACGTCCCCGATGATGTCGAAGGGGCCGGTGAGGTGGGTGAGGTCGTTGTAGCGACGCTCGAGGGTGATCTCGACGCTGTCCACCTCCGCCTCGGAACGCAGCACATGCACCTTGCGGAACCCTTCGCGCGCCAGGCCCCGCAGCGAACGCCGCAGCTCACGGCGGTGGCGCGCGATGACCTGGCGGGGCATGCCGGCACGGTCGGGCCGAGCCGCGTTGCGGGCGGCGCAGACCTCCTCGGGCAGATCCAGGACGATGGCCACCGGCAGCACGTCGTGCTCCCTGGCCAACTGGACCAGCTGCCTGCGGCTCTCCACCTGCACGCTGGTGGCGTCCACGACCGTCAGCCGCCCGGCCGCGAGCCGCTTGCCCGCGATGTAGTGGAGGACGTCGAACGCGTCGCCGCTGGCGCTCTGGTCGTTCTCGTCGTCGGCCACCAGACCGCGGCAGAAGTCGGACGAGAGGACCTCGGTCGGCTTGAAATGCCGCCGCGCGAACGTGGACTTGCCCGATCCGGTGGCGCCGACGAGGACGACGAGGGAGAGGTCGGGGACGGGGAGCGTGCGCTTGGGGGGCGTGGGCTGGGGCGAGGTGGAGGGCTGGGGCGAGGTGGGGGCTTCGGTCTCGGTCCGCGCCCGGGTCTCGGCCTCGGTCCCGGCCCCGGCCTCGGTCCGCGAGTCGGAGCGGTGGGCGGAGTCGGAGCTGTGCGTGTGCCCGGACTTGTTCGTGGGCCCAGACTTGTCCGTGGACCCGTAGTTGTCCGTGTGCCCGGAGTTGTCCGTGGGCTCGTTCTCGGTGTTCATGCGGCGTTCGCCTCGTTCGCGGTCTTGGTCATCTCGAACACGGCCATCTGCGTGGGCGGCCCCACCTCGGCGTCGTCCGGCCCGACGGGCAGGAACTCGACCGCGTACCCATGCCGTTCGGCCACCGAGGCGGCCCAGTCGCGGAACTCCGCGCGCGTCCATTCGAACCGGTGGTCACCGTGGCGCACATGCCCGGCCGGCAGCGTGTCCCAGCGCACGTTGTACTCCACGTTCGGTGTCGTCACGATCACCGTTCGCGGACGCGCCGCGCCGAACACCGCGTACTCCAGCGCCGGCAGCCTGGGCACGTCCAGATGCTCGATCACCTCGCTGAGCACGGCCGCGTCGTACCCCTTGAGCCGCTTGTCCGTGTACGCGAGCGAGCCCTGCATCAGCGTGATCCGCCCCGCCTGCCGCTCACCCATCCGCTCCAGACGCAGCCGCCGTGCGGCGATCGTCAACGCACGCATCGAGACGTCCACCCCCACGATCTCGGTGTACCGGACGTCCTTCAGCAGCTCTTGCACCAGCTGGCCCTGGCCGCAGCCCAGGTCGAGCACCCGGGCGGCCCCGGCCCGGGTCAGCGCCGCCAGGATGGCGTCGCGCCGCTGCACGGCCAGTGGCACGGGCCGCTCCTCGGTGTCGCTCGTCTCGTCCACCGCGTTGTCGATCGCCTCGACCGCGATGTCGTCGGCCTCCGCCAGCCGCACCAGTTCCAGGCGCTCCATCGCCTGCCGGGTCAGCCCCCAGCGCCGGGACAGGTATCGGCTGGTGATCAGCTTCTGCTCGGGGTGGTCGGCCAGCCAGCCGTCACCGGCGCGCAGCAGCTTGTCGACCTCGTCGGGCGCGACCCAGTAGTGCTTGGCGTCGTCGAGCACCGGGAGGAGGACGTACAACTGCCGCAGCGCGTCCGCGAGCCGCAGCTCCCCTTCCAGCACGAGCCGTACGTAACGGGACTCGCCCCACTCCGGGAACTCCGCATCCAACACGATGGGCTCCGCCGAGACCGACGCCCAGCCCAGCGGTCCGAACAGCTTGTGCACGAGCTCGGCACCGCCGCGCGCGGGCAGCGCGGGCACCTCGATCCGCAGCGGCAACGGTGCCTCGGCACGTTCGGGCAGGGCGTTGCACACGCCGCGCAGGGCGCTCTTGAAGACGGTGCTCAGCGCGACGGACATCAGCGAGGAAGCCGCGTACGGCCGGTCGTTGACATACTGCGCCAGCGCGGAATCGGGAGCTCCGCCACGGCCCTTGCCCTTGCCCCGCCGCACCAGCGCCACCGGATCCACCTCCAGGAGCAGCGCGGCCGTGCAGCGCTCGGCGGTCGCCTCGGGGTAGAGGACGTGCGCGGTGCCGTGCGCCGTGGAGAACGCCTGCGCCTTCCCGGGATGCTTGTGCAGCAGGAAACCGAGGTCGGTGGCGGGGCGTTCGGGGGAACCGGTCGTGGTGATGGTCAGGAACACCCGTCGAGTATCGCCCGCCTTTCACGGCTCCTACCAGGCATTTTCCAGGAGGTGAGTCGTGGGGATGGCGTTACCGGTGGGCCCGGGACTGGAGTTCGGACCGGGGGTTCGAGCTTGGAGTTCGGACCCGAAGTTCAGACCAGGGGTTCCGGCCTGGAGATCGAGACTGGAGTTCGGTTGTGGAGTTTGGGCGTGGAGTTCGGAGCTTGAGTCCGACCCGGAGTTCGGGCCTGCCGAAAAACGCGAGGTCCGAGGTGGGCCCAGCTCAGCCGGCTTGCTCATGCCGTTCGCGCTACGTACTCCGCCAGCCGCGCGATCTCCGTCGGCCCCACTCGGCAACAGCCGCCCACCAGACGGGCGCCCGCAGCCTGCCACGCTTCGACGCGGGACGGGTCGAACGTCGCGTCGCCCCGCCACGCCCCGGCCCGCGCGTCCCACCGCTCGCCACTATTCGGGTACACGACCACCGGCTTGCCGGTGACCGCCGCCGCGAGCTCCACGGCGTGGTCCGCGTCGGCCGGGGTACAGCAGTTCACGCCCACGGCAATCACCTGGTCCAGGCCCGCCGCCAGCGCGAACGCCTCCTCCAGCGGCTGACCCGCCCTCGTCCGCACCCCCTCCACGCTGTACGACAGCCACACCGGTACTCCGCACCCCTCGACCACCCGCAGCAGCGCCTCGGCCTCGTCGGCATCGGGCACGGTCTCCAGCGCGAGCACGTCCGGCTCCGCCGCCACCAACGTCTCGACACGCGGGCGGTGGAAGCGCTCCAACTCCCTCACCGTCAGCCCATATCGCCCCCGGTACTCACTCCCGTCGGCCAGGAAGGCACCGTACGGCCCGATGGAGGCGGCGACCCAGACGTCCGCTTGAGCTTGGGCGTGGGCGTGGGCGTGAACTTGAGATACGACTTCGGGGGGTCCCCCCTCCCCCTCCCCTCCCCCCACCCCCGCCCTCCTCGCCAGCTCCACGCTCCGGGCGAGCAGCGTCGTCGCCTCGCGGCGCGACACTCCCCGGTCGGCGAAGCCCTCGTACGTCGCCTGGTAGCTGGAGGTGATCAGTACTTGTGCGCCCGCCCGCACATACGCCTCGTGCGCGGCCTCGATCTTCCCTGGATCGTCGGCGAGCAGCCGCGCGGACCAGAGCGCGTCGTTCAAGTCGCAGCCCTGCGCCGCGAGTTGGTTGGAGAGACCGCCGTCGAGGAGCACGGTCCGCGTGGCCAGCGCTTCGGCCAGGGAGCGGGCGGGCCGCACGGTCAGGCCCCGTTCAGCTGGGACTGGACCTGGGTGGAGATCAGTTCGAGGTGATCGAGGTCGTCCAGGTCCAGGACCTGGAGGTAGATCCGGGACGATCCGATCGCCTCGTACGCGCCGATCTTCTCCACCACTTCGGCGGGTGAGCCCGCCAGTCCGTTCGCCTTGAGCTCCTCCACCTCCCTTCCGATGGCCGCCGCCCGGCGCGCCACCTCGGCGTCGTTCTTTCCTACGCAGACGACCAGGGCGTTGGAGTACACCAGGTCGTCGGGGTCGCGTCCGGCGCTCTGGGCGGCTGTGCGCACCCGGCCGAACTGCCTCTCGCTGTCGGACAGGGAGGCGAACGGGATGTTGAACTCGTCGGCGTACCGCGCGGCCAGCCGTGGCGTGCGGACCGCGCCGTGGCCGCCGATCAGGACCGGCACCTTGGCCTGGGCGGGCTTGGGGAGCGCGGGCGAGTCGGTGAGCTGGTAATAGGTGCCGTCGTAGTCGAAGGTCTTGCCGGTCTCGGTGGCCCAGAGCCCGGTGATGATGGCCAGTTGTTCCTCCAGGCGCGCGGACTTCTCCTTGGGGAAGGGAATGCCGTACGCCTTGTGCTCCTCCTCGAACCAGCCCGCGCCGAGGCCGAGTTCGACGCGGCCGCCGGACATCTGGTCCACTTGGGCGACCTGGATGGCGAGGACGCCGGGCAGGCGGAAGGTGCCGGCGGTCATCAGGGTGCCGAGGCGGATGCGGCTGGTCTCGCGGGCCAGTCCGGCGAGGGTGATCCAGGCGTCGGTGGGGCCCGGGAGCCCGTCGGCGGAACCCATGCGCAGATAGTGGTCGGAGCGGAAGAACCGGATAGCTTTCTACCTAACTCTAGCAGGGTACTTGACCTGCGGGCGCGTTCGGTCAGTGCCGGGTTGACGAAGCGGAACCGCCCGATGCAACGTACAGCTGCGTGTACATGGCCTCTTCCATGGTCTCGCGCCAGGCCATGCCGCCTCAGCGTGGTCGTTTTCCTTGGAGCCGCCCAGTTACGTGAACGCAAAGCGCCCCAACCGACAACGTGTATTGTCGGTCGGGGCTCTTCGCTATACGGGGCTCAGCTACCGCCGGGGTTGCACGACGAGCAAGGCACCTTGAAGGGCTTGTTCGTCTTGTGGTTCACCATGACGACCACACGAAGCCCATTGCACGTGATGCACCCGCCTGGCACTCTGCCACGTCGGTTCGCCGTCTCCTGCATCTGCTGCCCGAAGTACCGGAGCACGTGCTCCTGCCTTGGGTCGTACCACTCAGTTCCCGGGGCCTTCTCGGCTTCGTCTTCGTCGTCGCCCATGAGGTGACTCTACGCGCCCAAGTGGTTACAGCGGAGCGGTTCAGCCCACATCGGGGTGCCCGCCCTCCGGAGTGCACTCGGCATGCATGCACTCTGCGGCTACCTTGATCGACTTGTCCGCGTTGCGCCCCCAGAGCGACGGGTCAGGCGCGTACCCCGCGGACCGAATTGCCTCCATGGTCAGCTTGACCACGAGCCGATCCCATCCCTTCTCGGCCCGAACCTGCGGCTGATGATGGACGACCTTGCCCAGACGCTCACACAGTGCGGCATACAGCTTGGTGTGGAGGATGAGCGCATGCCACGCCTCGTCCACGACCTGAGAGGGGAACAGTCCCTTGCCGGACGTGCTGGCCGCCGCACCCGCGAGGAACTTCAGGGCTTCGTCTGTGAGCCGCACGGCCGTTTCGTACTCCATGCCTTGATTGGCGGAGACGATGGTGGCCGCGACACTGTCGAGCTGCTGGGGGGTCAGTAACTCCAGCGCAGAAGCACGGAGCTCTGTTGACGCTGTGGTCATTGGTCTTCCCTTCTGGTGGGTGGTGTTGTGCCCGCCCCTGCCACGAGTCCCCAGAGCAAGGAAGTGGGCTGGGCTTTGGCAGGGGCGGAGTCTCACGGAGTGTTGCGTTACTCAGGCACGACGTGCAGGCGCCGCAGCTTGACGGCGAGCTCCAACACGTCGGCAGCGGAGTAACTGCCGAGGGAGAGGAGCGGCCCGGGACGGCCATGGCAACAGGGCCGTTCGCACTTTTCCTCGATGCCCGTGTTGTCGAGTGTGGTGAGAAGGCCGAGCCGGTCGAACTCCTCCATGAGCACTCGTCCGGCGGCGTCGATCTCTGCGCGGGCTTCTGTCGTGAAGTAGTCAGGGCTGATCATGGCGTCCCCGGGTCTGGTGAGGTGACGGAATGACTTCCCGCTCAAGTTGGCCAAGACGTTTGATCTCCGCGTAGTCCCCACGCCAGAGGATGCCGACGACGCCTCCGCCGTGCCAGCGACTGAGCGGCCGAAGAGCGCACTCGTGGGGCCCGTCGCCGTGGCTGGGACGCTCGCACCGCACCTCCCGGCGTACGTCGCCGTGGTACCAGGGTGCCCATTTCGGGTAGCGCCTGGCGCGGAGGACCTGTTCCAGGCTGAGTACGGCCATCGCGCCACACATGAGCCGGGGCGGCATCGGCAGGGGCATCCGTGCCCGCAGTTGCTCCGTCATGTGTGCCCCCCGGCCGGCACGCGCGACCTCCCCAGACCACGCGTGCCGCCATCATCCGCCCGCGGGGTCCGGGCCGACGGATGATGGGCGGGTGACGGAGCGTTGGTTATGCCGACCTCAGCTCCGCCACCCTCCGCGCTACCTGACCGGACCTCAGAAGGGCCAGGCGGCGCGGGCCTTGGGAAGCGCCGGATCACCTCGTCAAAGAAGTGCGTCACGGCGCGGATCTCTCGCATGGGCGGAAAGACGCCCGGGGGTATGTAGACGACGCCAGACGTCTCGTTCAGCGCCCCGCCGAAGGCTGTCCACCAGCCTTCGGGAGAGTCCGCGTACGGACTGTCGTCGCCCTTCAGTAAGTCGTCCGGTTCGCTCTCCTGCCGCTCCTCGTCCTCATCGGCGGGCGGAGGGGGCGACGGAGTTTCCGGCGGTACAGCCCACATCAGGATGTCCTCTCGGAGTGCGCATGCTGACGCAGTTCCGCCAGACATGCTCTTGCCTGTTCCGGGCTGTATTCCGGACCCGGCGTGATTGCCGCGTTCAGCTGAGAGTCCAGCGCAGCACAGACATCGCACGTCTCGTCAATTACGGGACGCGGTAACGCATCGAGTGGTGCCTCTAACGGTCTGGACATACGACAGCCCTCGTCAATCGGCCCGTCCCCGTGACTACGCGGGACGCGTCGCGTTGGGCTTACAGTGTGCTCACTGTCCGTCGCAGAGTGCAAGTCGAAATGCAGAACTGAAAACTTTCACTTCATCGGCTCCACGCTTCCCCCAGATGTGGAACGCTGCACCCGTGACGAAGGAGAAACCGGATGAGTGACCCCACCGTGCGCAGGCGCCGTCTCGGCTCGGAACTGCGGTCTCTGCGGGAGGCATTGGGTCTGAAGCAGGAAGACGTAGCGGGACGCGTCGACGGGATCAACACCGTCAAGCTGTCTCGCGTGGAGTCGGGGCGCGTCGGCATCAAGGCCGCTGAACTCAAGGCCCTGCTCAACCTCTACGACGTAGATGACGCGGCCAAGCGCGAGAGCATGCACAGCCTGGCCCGTGACGGTGCCCGCCGCGGATGGTGGCAGTCTTACCAGGACGTCATCACTCCGGCGTACGCCGACCTGATCAGCCTGGAACAGGAAGCCAAGAGCGTCCGCGTCTACCAGACGACACTGATCCCGGGCCTGCTTCAGACTGCCGACTATGCGCGGGCCACCGTCAGCGCGATCAACATGACGTCGTCGCCGGCCGAAGTTGACGCGTTGGTACATGTCCGGCTTCAGCGTCAGGCAGTGCTCACGCGTCCGGAGCCCCTGGAGCTGCGGGTCATCGTCCACGAGGCAGCTCTTCGGGCGTCTCTGCCTGGCCGGACCATGCGTGATCAGCTTCAGAGGCTGCTCGACTATGCGAAACAGACCAACGTGACGATACAAGTCCTGCCGCTCACCTCCAGCGCTCATCCGGGGCTGTCCGGGCCGTACACGGTGCTGGGCTTCCCGGAGACAGCGGACCTTGACGTGGTCCACATTGAGCACCTGACGAGTTCGCTGTACGTCGAAGATCCGGCGGAAGTATCGATCTATGGTCGGGCCTTCGACCGACTGGCCGCCAGCGCACTACCATTTGACAGCAGTGCCGACCTCATTGCGAGACTGAAGGACTGATCATGACCAACATCATCCCCAACGCCGACACTTCGGGCCTGACCTGGACCAAGTCGACGTACAGCAGCGACGGCGGGAACTGCGTGGAGGTCGCCCACGGCATCGTAGGCGCAATGCCCGTCCGCGACTCGAAGGTACCCGCGGGGCCGGCGCTCGTCATCCGTGACAGCGTCTGGGGTGCCTTTGTGGCCGGAGTGAAGCGCGGCGACGTCTGACGTCAGCGCGACAACGCAAAGAACCCCCACCGGGTGATCCGGTGGGGGCTCTGTCGTATGTCAGCGTTCCTCGTTGCGCTCCCTGAGTACGTCGTCACGTACCGCCTGCTCCAGGACGTCCAGTGCGGCGCTGAACGCCTCTCGGCCCGCATCCGCAACCCACGTGTCCCGCACATGCTGGCGGGCACTGTGGACTGCCTGGCTCGGATGGACGCCCTCCGCCTCGTTAGCTGCGCGGAGGAGGGCGGAGGCTGCCTCCCGCGCTTGCGCGGGCGTAAGGCCCACGCCTAGGCCGTCTTCGATGCCGGATCCCACGTTCAGCGCAACGCCCTCTGACGTGAACACTGGAGGCGTATCCGCGCCCGCACGAATCAGCACATAGTCACTGTGCTTACTGTCGACCTGTGTGCGCATTGCTGCCCTCACTCCCTAGTTACATGCCGCTACATCCGAGGCGTGCCCTCACGCGTCCACGGGGCGCTTCACGAGGACTCTACGGGCCTCTTCCAGGTCGACGCGGACAGTCCCGGGGCGGTCGCCGGAGTACTTCGCCAAGCGCCCACGATAGGCCGCACCGCGCACGGTCTCAGGGGCGACATCCAGCTTCTCCGCAGCTTCCGCGTAGGTGACGAGGACGGGCCGTGGATCGACGTCCGCGGGCTCCGAGTCCTCTTCCTTCGTCGCCTCCTCCGCAGGCTCCTCAGCGGGCGTCTGGGGCTCCCCGTGGGCCTCCTCCGCGTGCGTCTTACGGGAGTGGACGAGCAGCGAACCGCCGAAGAAGGCGAGAACCGGCCATCCGGCGACGAGGACGCGCATGGTAGCGGGCGGGTTCTCCAAGTCAACGACTCCGGACGTCACTACGTTTGCGCTCAGGGATGCCGCGAGCGAGAGATAGAACCACAGCCTTGCCGCCCTCGTCGACTCTCCGTCGCCTGCTTCCCGGATCTGCTTCCAGGCCATGACAACGAGGAGATCAAGGCTCACCGGATACGCCCACGCCTTCCATCCTGCCTGCCCCGATGCATCCGCAATGTCGTGGATGTGGGCGAAGGACAGGGCTGCCGCGATGACGGCCTGGATCAGGAGGGGGTCGCGGAAGTTGGCTCTCATGGCTCCTCGGTTCGTGTGCGTGGTTCGTGAGTGACTGGCGTACCGGAGCCCCTGTCACCGGAATTGACAGGGGCTCAGGGGGTTAGGCAGCACGTCTCAGCTTCGGCAGGACGCCACCCAGGCCGTAGTCGACGAACCCTTCTCGGCTTCCGTCCAAAGCCCGGCAGTACAGGCGCTTGATCGGTCGGCCGAAGAAGTCTTCTCCGTCCTCCGCATCGCGCACCACCTGAGCTTGCGGGCGGCCCGGGTAGGCCACGACGTCGCCAACGTGGAGGTCGTCGCCAGAGACGTAGTCAATCTCCGCAGTCTCCTCGACGACCGGAGCCGACTCCGCGCGCCGCTCGGCGCACCATGAGTGACCGCACTCTCCGCCGATCTCCTTCGCGTGGCCCTCGTCGCACAGCTCGTAGGTTCCGGGGGCGTACCACTCGGCGCCGTAGCGGGCGCTGGACACACCCACCTCGTCCGCGTGGTCGATAGTGCCGCGCGTGGACCGGAGCGCTTCGTTCTCACTCTGCATCCATGTGCCCATGTCTACGCCGTTTAGAGTGATGCGCGTGTAGCCCCAGTTGGCGCCACGGCCCGCAACAACCTTGATCGTCCGGCCCTTGTAGGTCTCAGTCTTCATGACGCCTTCTCCGTAAGTCCTTCGCGTGGCCCCATTGTGGCACAGTTGTGCAGCTCTACACAACAGGTCCGCGCAACGTTGTGCGGGGCTACTGGGCGTCGGGGATCGCGTCCACGTAAGCGGCTCTTGTCCTCCAGACCGCTCCGCACTCCCGGCAGTGCAGCTGTGAGTACGCCGACGGAGTACGTCGGGAGCCGTTGAAGGCGGAGTAGTTAGCGCGCCGGACCACCACCCGCCAGGCGGAGCGATGGCCCTTGTTGCGACAGGCAATGCCGGAACTCATCAGGCTCCCTCCCGAGCCAGGCGCGCCGCCCTGCGCTCCGCGTACGTCAGGCACGTCGTGCAGGTGAGCGGAGCGGCGACGACGCGGAACTTGGTCAGGAGGTTGTTCATGCCACCGCCACGGCACAGGGGGTAGGCGTGATCCTCCGGCATGCCAGGCATGGCCGTGTGAACCTTGCCGCCCCGGACGCTGACCACGTGGACGCCGGGCGCCGAGGTCGGCTCGGGGCTCTTCGCCTCCTGCTCGAACGGCGTCACATCCGACTCGTGCACGTCGATCTCCCCTCCGGCGTTCAACTCGACGGTGTACCTAGTGTTCCGCGTTCCGTTCCGACGCGGGACGCTGATGACCCTGGCCACCTTGCCCAACCCCTGATTCGTCGTTACAAGGTCTTCGAAAGCGAAGCGCGGGGAGGTCTGCTCGGGGGCGTCGACGAGGACGAGGCGGACGGAGCGGCCGTCCTTGTACTCAATGGCGTAGTCGGTGCGGGTGATGGAGGACATCGTCCGCACCTCCCGCCGGCCGCCCATCATCGCGTGGTTGATCTCGTCCAGCCCCTCACGGACGCTGACGTGGGCAGTGATGCCGTTTTCGGTGCGCTCGTAAATCTTGTTCTCCATCACAGCCTCCGTGTGTCGTTCGCGTAGCCGCATACTGACACAGTTGTGCAGCTCTACACAACTCGTCGCGCTACCCGTGTCACCATCAGCTCGTGGTCTGCCGAGATATAGACCGTGCCGCACCCCTCCGTGATGATGGTGGTACTTCCCCACGCCCCCTTGAAGGCGTCGTACTTGGCTGTCCACTCGCGGCCGTGGTGTGTGAACGTGTCGCCCCGGAGGACGTGGCGCGCGGGGATGGTGACTTCCTGAACGATGTCCTTCACTTCGAGCTCCTTCCGTATAGCTTTCACGCGCGGGCGCGGGTAGCCAGGACCACGGACGTGTACCGGCGCAGTTCCACGCGCTCCCCGGGCTGGCAGTTGCGCTGTTCCGTGTCGTACGCGCCCACCGCCTCTGTCACGGCGTCGTACCGGTCGCTGATGACACGTCCGCCCTGCTTGACGACGGTCACGAGGTAGTACTCCTCGTACTGCATGGCCTCTCCCTCAGCTGTGATCAGATCCGGCGCAGGAGCGAGAACCCCGTCCCGCTCCCCTCGCACGTCTGGAGGACGAGAGCCGCCGGACCGAAGTCGGGGATGGACCCGCCCTGTCTGTTGAGCTTCATGTGGCTGTACACCCGGTACGTGCCGGCGAGGGGGCCGGAGATCACGCGCACCGTGCGACCGACGGGAACGCGGGAGAGCCACTGATAGCCCATGTAGTTGTGGCCGGCCAGGATCCGCCCGGCGTACATCGTCAGGTCACCCGCGTCGATGCACTGCTGTGCGTGGCCCGTGCAGTCGCGGTAGAACGAGACGCGGATGTCTGCCGGCGGCACTGGAATGGGGTGCTTGACGGCCGGAGTCGTCGACGGGGTCGCGATGCGCTCCGTCGGTGTGGGGAGAGTCGTCCTCTCACCCGCGCGCGTGGTACCCGTGGTGACGCGCGGCTCCGGCTTGTAGGGGCGCACGGGCCCCATAGTGGACGTCCACGGCGCGGGGGCTGCCGACTCAGTGGCGCTGGAATGGTGGAGTGCGGGCACCGTGAGAGCCGACACCACAAGGACGCCCGCCGCTACCGCTACAGCTCGGGTAGGGCTGCCACCCGTACTTGCCAGCTCGTGCGGCCCCTCCACAACGTGGACGGCCGCAGCGTCGATGACGCGCCCGTCTGTCGTCTGCACCACGTACGGCTGAAGGATCTCGTCGTAAACAATGTCAATGAGGACGCCACACGTGCCCACTTCGGCGCCCTTCGGGTTCTGCACGATCTCCACGTGGTCGCCTATGACGAGGACGTGTGAGGGATGTACACCAGCCATGACCACTCCTAGGGGTATGGGGCTGAGTGCTCCGGGTGGGCTATGACGCCCGTACGGCTGAACCGTCCCGGAGCTCCGGCTACATGCCGATGGCGAAGCGCAAGAGGCTCGTCTGGTCGCCCTGCCGGATAGTGCCGCGCTTGTTGACGACTTCCAGCGTCCAGCCACCGGGACCGCGTACGGCCTTCGCCACGGCGCACGCGTTGCCCGCCCCGAGCAGAGAGGGCCAGATGTCCGCGACGATGCCCGGAACTCCGTCGCTCGCGTCGTAGACCTTGAAGCTGACGTTCATGGCCTTGTCGAACGCCGAACCCTTCTTGAAGGCAGCACAGACGAACACAATCGCGTCCACGTTGCCGGGCACCTTCGGGAAGTCGACGGTAACCGTCTCGTCGTCGCCGTCCCCGTGGCCCGTCTGGTTGTCACCGGAGTGGACGACGGATCCGTTCTGGATCGGGTCGAGGGAGTCAAGGCCGGCCAGGCGGACCGGCTCCCCGTCCTGCATCAGAACGGCGATGGCGTCCAGGTCGCAGCCGCGCTTGCGCTTTGCCCAGCCGACGATGCCGCCTTCGCCGCCCGACGTTGCGTCCCACGACGCGCCGATGGCGAGCCGAGTAACGCCGGGAAGGTCGGCGGCGCCCATGTCCTTGGTGAGGGTGATCGGAGCTGCGGTTGTCATGCGCGTGCCTTTCGTTGGAGGGTTGGTTCTGGCAGTGCGGGTGACGCCTAGATCTCCTGAATGGTCACCAGGTACCGGCGCATGTTGCCCATGGGGTCGTACGTCTCCACCTCCATGGCCACGGGCTCACCGGGCGTGGGAGAGACGAGGTCCACACGTCGGATCGTTGGATCCGGTTTCTTCGGGGTCAGCGCGTTGCGAATGGCGGTGCGCAGTTCCAGGGCGTTCATGTCAGGACTCCTTCAGAGTGACGCTACGGACCGCGCCAACCCGGACAAGCGGCGACATCTGTACGTCGGCGTGGATGAACGTCCGCACGGCATCCCGTACACCGCCCTCGCGCGCGACGATGAGGGAGTAGCGAGAGCGGAACTCTTCTTCGTCGACATCCAACGTCAGAATCACGCGAACCTTCATCGCCCCTCCTTCAACTGCTCGTACACCCGAGCAGTACGTTCCCCGCGAACGAGCGAGTCGGCCACGTGTGCAGCCGTGAGGGCCGGGTACTGGCGAAGCACCCTGCGAGCCCGATCGCGCGCTTGCTCTGGCGGGATCTCCGGGAACTCGTCGACGAGGCGGCGAGCAGCGCGGCGGATCTTCAACGTCCTGATCATGCCCACTCCTTCAGGTCTTCGAGTGCCCCGCCGCGGATTCGAACCGCGCGCCCGCCGGCACTGGGGGTGTCGGGTAGTTGGGCGATGCCTAGACGGGGCGGGTGTCTAGCGACGCACGCGGGGGCGGGTGCCGCAGATGGGGTGATGGCACTCTTCGCCGGTGAGCGTGTCGTAGCCCCAACAACTGCTCCACCAGCGGTGAACAACGTCGGAAATCCGCTGCTCCATGTGGTTCAGCTTGGCTTCCCGTACCAGAGCAGCCTTCAGCGTGGCCGTGGTCCCGGTTGCCTCGCAGGTGCGCGTCCCGTACCGGTCTCCGTGCCTGACTATGAGCTGCTCTCTCGTCACCTCCACGACGTCTCCGCACACGCGGCACGATGTGACGTACTGGCGCTCGGCGTTGTTGGGGCCCCAGCGATGTTGCCAAGCCACCTCCCCCGGCTTCGGGTGGGTGGACGCGTCGTAGCGGTCGTACTCCCCGATCACGTCCGGAGTGTCTCGCCAGTGGTGTACGAGGTCGCCACCGTCGAGGCGGAGGCGGAACACCTTCACCTCGTAGGGGGTGGCGTCGAACCAGTAGCGAACGCCGTAGATGATGCGCTCCCAAGCGTCAACATCTCCTGCTGAACCGTGCGGCGACCGTACCGATATCGCGTTCATATCTCCTCCTACGGCCTGCCACCTCAGCGCGGGTAGGCCATCGTTTGCGGATGCCCCGAAGGGCGTTTCGGCTATCCGAAGCGGACTTCAATGACGGGTCGCTTGTCGTCGCCCTCGTATCGCACGGTTCGGCTCCAGCACGGAACGCAGAGACCGACCGGGCGCTTCGTCGGCTCACCCGAGCGGTTCACGATTCGATGCGTCGTCGAGTCGGCCGTGAACGCCATGCCGACGTCGCGATAGCACGCCTGGCACTCGTAGTCGCTGCGCAGGATGACCGTCTCTCCCGACAGGGTGAGGGCGGGCTGGTCGGCGAGCTTGTCGTCAGTGCCGCCCCGACGAGCGCGGAGGACGCGGGAGTTGTGGTCGTCGAGTGCGCGCTTCAGGGCGTCCCGGGTGGCGTAGGGGCGGGACGCTACGAACTCCGCCGTCTGGTCGCTTCGCATGTCGTCCCCTCCCCTGGGGCGCCCCGTGTGAGGCGCCCCGACTGCGTGAGTCCCTTGCGTGGCTCCAGGATGGCACAGTTGTGCAGCTCTACACAACTGCGGTCGAGGCTTTTCTACCCGCCGCCGGGTTGGACATGACTACCTCCCGTATCGCTTTGACGGACGGGAGGTTGTGAGTCGCCGGGGACTCCGGAGTGACGGCCCAGCCACCGAACAGGCGCAGACGCCCGACGGGCAAACCCCTGCCGTGCCAGGTAATCCGGTACTCCCATCGGTCACCGCCCCACATGGTGAGCTCAGGGCCCGTCAGCAGCCTGCCGAGCATCACAGTTACGAACGGAGCGCCGCCCGAGTCTTTGCCCCACACGCTTTTTACCTTCCATCCGTACGCCGTCGCGTGCTCGACAAGGTCGGCCGCAGCCTTCGGCATTGCGTAACCGGTGGGCGCCTGAGTGGTCTGCATCGCTTCTCCCCTGTCGAGCTCCGTAAGTTCCTTGCGTGGCTCCATGATGGCACAGTTGTGCAGCTCTACACAACACCCTCGTTCAGGAACTGCGCGTACCGCAGGACGACTTCCGCCGAAGCATGCTCGCCGGCCAGCCTTCGCGCCTCCTCCAGGAGGGCCGCGCGGGTGGCTGCGGAGGCAGAAAGCGCGGGCGCAGTCGTGGGAGCGTCGTCGGCGAACTCCGGGCCGTTGCCGACGAGGCGGCAATGGAACCACCAGTACCGGCCATCGGGTCCCGTGGCTCCGAACTCGTCGTATGAGTCGGGGGCCTTATCAACGACCACCTCGTCCCCAATGCCGACATCGGCCCCGTACAGGCTGGCCCTTGTCACCCGCAGCCGGTCGCCCATCTTGACTGCGCGCGGTGCGGAGACAGCTTCGGGAGCAGGAGCCGTCTCTCCTCCGTCGATCTCGTCCGCCAGGGCCAGGACGCCCCGGGCAAACGCCCGCGCGTCGGCGGGGCAGACATAGACCTCCTCGCCGGGATATCCGTCGCTGTACGGGGCCATACAGACGGAGGACTCACCCGCCGTTGCCCTGATGTGGTCGCGCGGGTTCACCTGGCACTTAGCGATGTACTCGTCCTGCACGGTCTCTCCTCGGGTGAGTGGTTGCGCTCCGCGCAACGTTGCGCGGAGGGTGAGTCAGGCGTCGGCGTCGGCCCAGTTGAACGTTTCGACGTCGGTGAGTTCGTCGACTGCGGAGCGCACGTCGTCACCCCAGAGGGCCGCCTCGTCGGGACGCACGCCTTGGAGGTCGTAGGCGTCAAGGGAAGGGAAGCGCATCTTGGTGTCTCCTCGGTAGTTAGCTGGTTGCAGATATGACTTACGCAGCTAGTTCCTGGGCCTCAGCAACGGAGCGCGCGGTGTCGATGGCACGCTTACGGAGGCGGCGAACGGACGTGGTCTTCACTTGAAGGTGGGCCGCCGTCTGTTCATCCGACGACGCCTCCATGCCCACGCCGAAGAACGCGCGGCAGACGTACGCGTGACGAACGGGGAGTTGGTCCAGGAGGTAGTGGGCGAGCTGCTTGCGCGCCTGACGCGTCATGGCGGCCTCGTGCTCGTCGGGTCCGGCCGTCACGTCAGCGAGGGTGAGGGCTCCGTCTCCCTCGTCGGCGGGGTCGCTCCAGCTGCTCGCGGCCACCATGGCCTCCATGGTGGCTGTGAACCGCTCGCGGCTCATCCGCTGGCGAGGGTCGGGGTCGGAGCTGACGAGGAGCCATGCCGCCTCAACGTCGCCCTCCTCCATGGCCAGTGCGCGCCGGATGCGCAGGACGGCCGTGGGGTCCACCGTCGTGGCCGTGGTGGAGCGTACATGCTCCTCTCTGATGGCCCGCCGGATCGCGCGGTAGGCGTAGTGGCGGAGCTCCGTGGCGCCGCCAGTCGTGTTGTAGGAGCGCACATGCTGGATGAGGACCGCGCGTGCTTCCTGGAGCATGTCCTCGTGGTCCCACTGGGAGGCGCCCGGGACGAGCGAGCGGATGATCCCGCTGATCTGCGCGTCGTGTGCGCTGACTATGTCCCACATGGCCACGGTGTCGCCGTTCTGGGCTGCGTGAATCATCTCGTCCGTGATCTGGATGTCTGCCATGACCGGGCCTCCGTGTGTGATTCGCGTTCGTGCGTCTGTATGCCTAATGGGGCGGTAAATCGAAGAAGTGACAGTAGAGCCATGTGACGTGGATCACATCACTGTCTGACGAAGCGTTGGCCCGTGCTTGAATGAGCCGGAGCAGGAACCAGAAAGCCCCCGTCCCATCGGAACGGGGGCGGCTGGACCTCCGCGCAACGTTGCGCGGAGCTAGCGGGTGATGACGTCAACGACAGGGATACACAGCGCGTCGGCCATGGTGACGTCAGCACAGGCGAGCGGGCATGTCTCCCAGCCGGGCAGCCGGTAGAGCTCGTTCACGTCCAGCCACGGGATCTCCGTCACGCCGACGGCTACCGCCCCGATCATCCCGGCGGCCTCCGCCAGCTCTCCACGCTGCTCACTAGTCCTCTGCGGCCCGGTCAGCATGATCAATGCATCCCCCCGACGAATCTGGCGGCTCCCCCTCCCAGCGGAGGAGGGCACGATCCATTGATGCGGTGACGCCGCGCACGTAGGCGATTGCGTATACCAACTGCGCGGCGCCGCTATTGAGTTCGTGCGTGAGTGCCAGCCGCCGTGTATCCAGGGCGGTGCGCTCAGTCGGGCGGGAGGGTCCGTGCGTCGCCTGACGGCCGGTTCCGTCCGCATCCACGTCAGGTATGCGGCCTGCCATGGTTACTGCGTCGTCGTATACGGACACCATCCGACTCAACTCCTCCACATCCATGCGGAGTGTGGTGAGAAGCCGTTCCATCTGGTGTCCATCTGCAACGTGGTCAGGACTGTAGGTCACCATGCCTCCGTGAGCAATCGTCGTGCGGCCGAATCCGTGCGCACGGTTGTCCATGTTTGTACTACTTCGCTCCAACCAACCGCAGAGGACCCGTTGGCATATGACTGCGCGTCACGCTCCGGACCTGGGGTTATGTAGCGCTGCACACGTGAGAGATCAAGTATCGTGCGTAACCAAACCGTTATGCATGTAGAAGTCGTGAACGTTGAATCGGGGACCGGTGAACCCGCTGTGTGACGGCCGTCACGCAGTCCGTAACCCCGCGTCATTGCCATTCGCCCAGCCAGGCGGCCACATCGCGGTCCCCCTTGGACCGATTGCACTCCGAGCAAGCCGGCGTGAGGTTGTCCCAGTCGTCTCGGCCGCCCTTCGCAAGTGGATGGACGTGGTCCACCTCTGCGGCCACATCGGGCCCGAAACCGGCATGACAGTATGTACATGACCATGCATCGGCCTCCTCCCACCGTCGCAGAGCGTCACGACGAGTGGGCCCGAACCACGCCGCTTTGCGGCCGGTGGGGACGGAGTTAACGGCTGCTCTGGACACCGATCGGTCAATTGTGGTCAGGCGGATTGCGGGGCTCCGCCGTGTTTCGGCCATGCCCCTGATCATTGCCGCGCCAACTCTGCGGCGGCTGCCGCTTCGGGGTGCGCCGCGTACCATGCGTCATTTTCGATCATGGTCTCCGCCTTCTTCATATAGAGCGACCCCCACGAAAAACCGCCAATTTCCGGGTCTGTGTCGAGCGGGACGCCGAAGAAGTCCATCGTCATGGCCTTGCCGACCTGCGCCGCCACGTCCTCCGCGATGTCTTCCGGTGCGCACCCCAGCGCCTCGTCATGGATCGGGAGGAGAAGATAATCCGTCAGTCCCTGCGCATCCATGGTGAGAAGCGCCTGACACAGGACGTCGCGGGCCGTCGACTGGACCGCGTAGTTGGTGGCCGCGTAGACCCTGTCCCGGTCGAGCGGGAGCCGACGGCCGGCAGGGGTCCAGACGATGTAGCCGTCCGCGCGTGCCTCACGCTGTAGGCGTTCGTTGTAGCGCCGGATAGCGCGGTACGTGCGGTCGTAGGCAGCAATGGCCTTCTTCACGTCGGGCAGGGGAGCGCCCGTCTGACGGCTCAGCGTCAGCGCTCCTCCGCCGTAGACCTTGCCGAACCCGACGCCCTTGCACAACTTGCGGTGGTACGTCGTGTAATCGGGCCCGTAGATCAGCTCCGCCGTGAAACCGTGGAGGTCCCGGCCCTCCGAGATGGCCTGCTTCATCACCTTCTCGTCCGCCAGCGCCGCGAGCACGCGCATCTCCACCGCCGAATAGTCGACGCTGAAAATCCGGTGCCCGACGTCGGGCAGAAGCGCGCGCCGGATCGTCCAGTCCCCGGAGGGAAGCTGCTGAAGCGGGGGCCCGGATATGGACATGCGGGCCGTGCGCGCCTGGAGACTGTTGATCTTCGGATGTATGCGCCCCGCGTCGTCCACGCCGTCGCGCATGGCGATGCCGTACGAAGTGCGCCACTTTCCCGCGCGCTTGCTACGGAGTACCGCGTCAGCCAGCGGGTTCGGCGTGCGCGTGCCCCGCGGCTTCCACTGTCCGTCCAGGTCGGCCAGGTCGAGGAGAATGGACTTGTCCACCTTCAGCGCCCCGCTGTCAGTGGTCTCCGTTAGCGTCTCGCCCATGCCTACAAGAGCGGTCGCAACCTGCTTCGGAGCGTTGACACTCGTCACGCCGTACTGCTTCGCGCGTGCCGCGTGGAGCGCTTCCTCCTCCCCCAGCCTGTCGACGAGGTCGCGGACGTACTCGTGGTCTACGAGCATCCCGCGTTGCTCCAGTTTCGCGCAGACGATCATGACGCGGTGCTCGAACTCCACGAGGCGATCCGGCACACCCGCCGACGTAAGTCGCTTACGTAGTACGGGCAGAAGCCGGGAGACGAGGATGGCGTCCAGGCCGGCGTACTGGAGGTAGGTCGGGTGGTTGATGTCGATGGCGCGCCACCCTGTCGCCTTCGTCTCCCCGATGGAGCGGAAGACCTGCGTCAAGTCTTCCTGCGTATCCGGTGCGGCCGGGTCCACGTCCTTCGCGCAGAGCTCTTTCAGCCGAAGTCCGTATCCGCCCTCGTGGCGGGGTCGCGGATCGAACAGGTGAGCGATAATCTTCGAGTCCGTCACCTTGGGCGCCAGCGTCGCCAACGGGAGCCCGAGGTGGCGGTCCAAGACGAGGAGATCGAAGGTGGCGTTGTGGAAAACGAGCTGCCGCACGTCGAGGAGCGCCCGCCGGGCAGCCTCCTGCATCTCGCGGCGCCCCTCCACCTGGAGAACCCATGCATCCCGCGCGTCTCCCACCTGTACCGTGCGGAGGCCGTACGTAGGGGAGTAGATGTCGAGACCAGTCGTCTCGGTGTCGGCACCGATCATCTCGCCCGTGCGCGCCTTGCGCTCCACCCACCGACCGAACTCGTTCAGGTCGCCCGACGTCTCCGGCACGCGCGTCATGGTCTCGTCGCCCGCGATTGTGTACGGGAAATACTTCACGCTGCCCCCTCTCGTTGCTGTCCGAAGATGTCTGTTGGCCCCTCCGCGTGACGTTGCGCGGAGGCCTGCTCTGTGTCAGTCGCCAGACGGATTCCGTCGAAGCCCCAGCGGTTTTGGCGTTTTTCCTTCGTGAAGCCGCGCGACTCCAGCTCCACCCCCAGCGCCCAGCCGGAAAGGATCTCCTTCCGGCTCAGTCCGGCGTCTTCCGCCCACTCCGCGTATGCGCGGCGAACGGCCATGGGAGCGACGCGGGCGTCCGGCTCCTGGACGAGGCGAGCGGCAATGAACTCGGCCAGCCTGTCCTCCGACTCCCGGTAGTCCTGCGTCGCCGTCGCCACGGAGGCAGGCTCCTGGAGACCGTGTGCGTACCACTCCTGCGCGCCGCGAACGGCCCACGCGAGTATCCCCTCAGCCTCTCCCCGCAGCGTCGCGGGAAGAGACGTGTCCGCCGACGCTCCGCGGAACGTCGCCTCAAAGGGGATCAGCTTCACTCGTCGCCAGACACCGAGATCCTGCGACAGGATCGCGGGCTTGTAGTTGCCGGCGACGAGCAAGAGGAAGCTCGGTACGTAGGTGAAAGGGTTGCCATACAGCGCCCGGCACGTGACCGGGTCCCCGCCCGTCAGCTGCTTGACCAATGCCTCAGCAAGGCGGCTGTACTTCTCCGTCTCCGACGCCGTGACCAGCCGCGCACCGCGGAGCGCCGCCAGTTCCGGCGACGGTTGACCAACAGACGTGCGCTGCTCAAACGTGCTGAACTCCGTAGACCTCGTGATGCCGCGCAGCACATTGAGGATCGCGTCCAGGAGGACGCTTTTCCCGTTCGCCCCCTGCCCGTGCATGAAAACGAAACACTGCTCGCTCGTCGACCCCGTGATGCCGTACCCAATGAGCCGCCGCATGAACGCGGGCATCTCCGGATGGTTGGGGAACACCTCCGCCAGGAACCGTTCCCACCGTGGCGCCTCTGCCTCCGGGCGGTACGCCACATCGAGGCGGCGCGTAATCATGTCGGCCGGCGAGTGGGGGCGCATCTCCCCTGTGCGGAGGTTGATCGTGCCGTTCTTGACAGACAGGAGTTCCGGGTCCGCGTCGAAATCCGTGGCTGCCGCGGGAACGCCAGGCACTGACGGCAGGGTTTTGATCACGTCTTCGATTGCCCTGTTGGTGAGCGCCTTGAGTGCTATCTTCCTTGCGCTGTCGTCCCCCGACGAGATCAGCTCTGCGCCCATCTGAAGGAGCGCGGTCCTCACCTCGTCGCCGCCTGGGGCCCACACCGTCCCGTCCCAGACGAGGAAGCCGAGCCCCGAGGCGTAGCGCACTCCCCCGCCCGTGCGTGCCATGTAGTCCCGTAGACGCACAGCGACACCAACGTCCGTGAGATCGAATGCCTCCCGTGCGGACTGCGGCATCGTCTGAAGAGCGGTTTCCGTCAGAGACACGTCCGGCTCCGTCGACGGTGCAGGGGTGGGGGCCGTCTCACCCTCCGGCTCCACCACCTTCGCAGTGCGCACGGCTGCGTGCAGCTCGCCAGGGAACGCCTGGGGATCCCGCTCGCGCCAGTCGGTCAGATCCTCCTTGACGTTGGGGAACGCGAGCTTGCGCGGCGGGTTGCCGTCCCTAATCAGCGCTTCGGCCAGGGCGCCAATGCCGCGCGCGCCTGCCTCGTCCGGGTCGAAGGCCAGAACAACGTCACGGCCACGGAGATGCGCCACGAGCTCCGCCACGAGGACCGAGTTCCGCGCCAGGCCGGCGCCACGGATGAGGAGGGCGTCATACCCAACCGCAACCGACGTCAGACCGTCGCCGGGGCCCTCGGTGACGAGGATCGCGTCAAACCCGGTGTGTGCGGTGAGAACGCCATACTTCGCCCACGTCCGATCCGCCACGTTGGCAAGCGACACCCACCGCGACGTGCACCTACCGGAGATGTCACGTCCCTGAAGTCCCCGAACCACCCCGTCAAACCCCACCAGCGGTACCGTCACACGCGGGTACCGAGTGAACTTCGGAGCTAGCCATGGCTGAGGACGCCATACCGGCGCTGCGTACCCAACGCCCAGTTCCTCCGCCAGCTCAGTCGTGACGCCGAAGCGGTCGGAGAGGTATCTCCGTGCCGCCTCCGCGTCATCCGCGGAAAGGGCGGCTGCCGTCTCGTCGACGAACATGCGCAGGCTGGCAATCTCCGCGATGCCGACGGACTCCGGCACCCGTGCAGAAACGGTGTGAGCGCCCATGTCGTTGACGACGTCGAAGAGGTCCGCCTCTCGTATGCGCAGCCTGGCCAGGACGTCAGCCCGGTTGCAGCTGGCGCGGCAGACGAGAAGGAGCTTCCCGCCCTCCTTCAGCGTGAGCTTGAGCGACGGATGGGCGCGGTCGTTGTGCGCCGGGCACAACGCCAGATGGCCATCGTGGTCCTCCTCCACGCCGTCCAGTCGTCCCAGGATCTCCGACAGTCGCAACGTCTCTCCCCTCTCCAGTTGTCTATGTGGAAGGGGCGCCCCGGAGGACGCCCCTGCGTGTGTGCTTCGTGGTACTAGTCGGTAAAGAGGGCGTCCCACTGCTCACGCGGGGCCAGCTCGTACACGGGCCCGGCCGGGGTGTGGTCCAGCACAAAGATCGACAGGCGGTCGCGGCCCCGGTCGTACGCAATGGCCTGGCGAACCGCCTTCTTCGTGGCGTGCCCCTTCCAGTCCTCGCGCCGCCACGGGGAGTGGCTGATGTAGGGATCCATGGTCACTCCTCCTCGTCGTAGTGCTCGTATGTGACAGCAACAGGCCCACCCGACGACAGGTATCCCGACGCGTGCTTGTCGCCGCGCGATAGGGCGTGCCAAACCCAGCCGCGAGCGTCTTCCATGGACGTCTCTTCGCCGTCGTACTCGTCGCCAGGAAAGACCGTGATGTGCCCGTGGAACTCGATGACTGCCTGTTTCACGCTGCCTCCCGGTGCTGAGTGTCGATCAGTGCATATGCGGTTGGGGCGACGGACTGAAGGGCGGCTTCCATGTCTCTCAGACGGTTCATCAGCCGCACATCCGTCGCCACGTCGCGGACCACGTAGCCGTCCGCGGTGCCCTTCATCCGCCGCTTGACCACGGCGCACCCGAAGGGTTGGCCGGCGTGGATCGCTTCCTTGTTGGCCTGGGCAATGTAGTCGGACAGGGTGATGGTCTTCTCGGCCTTCGCCTCCACGGCGTGGAGGTAGTAGCCGTCGATGTCACCAATGTCCTTCGCGCCCATCTGCACGTTGCGGTGCGTCTCCGGGTTGTGGTGCTCACGGAGGTAGGTGACGAGGGCGGATTCCCAAGCGGTGCCCTTGGCCTTTGCGGGGTTAGCCATCGGTGCTCCGCCGGTCAATGGCCTCAATCCACTTCACGCCAACAGCTACGGCCTGAACGAGCTCCGCGCGGATCTTGGCAGGGTCAGACTCCGCCAGTGCCTCGTAGACCTCCTCCAGGAACACGCCCGTGTAATCAAGTCGGGGGTCGTCGTCCCGAGGATCAAAGACACCATCGTTGATTGCCTTGTAGCGGTCGGCACACCCCTTGAAGAACTTACGGGCGTTGCGCTGATTCTCTGGTGACCCCGCCATGTCCGGAAGATCCTGCACTCCGAAGAGCGCATCTTGGGCCGCCCGCTCCGCGGCCACCTCGGCTAGAACTGCGTCGGTCGGTGAGCTCATTCCACGTCCTCCCACACGGTGTGTGCCTTCTGAATCCGCCCGCGAACAAAGCCCTGTTGCGGCCATCCGTACTCGTTCGGGGTGTGCGACGTCAGCTGTCCACGAGCAGCGCCCAAAGAGTTGTACGGGCCATACGCTGTGGTGAACTCCGGACCGTCGAACAGAACGCGCGGGTTGCCAGGGCCTACCGGTCCCCTGACCCAATCAGGGTTGTCCCGGCGCTCTCTACAGGTGATGAGTACCCGGTACACGTCCTGATCGTCGCCCACCATGCGGCGCGCCATCAGCTCCCCTCCCTGTTCATCACGTGCACGAACGCCCCGCGCGCCAACGCCACGCCGGCTGCCTCCCAGTACTTCGACCAGTCACGCCGGTCCACGGCGTCGGAGCGGATGTAGATCAGGTCATCGGGGCCGGCGTCGCGGACGTCGCCCAGGGCGGGGGCAGCAACGGACTCGATGACGTGTACGGCGCTCACCTGGCAACCTTGCGGAGCGGACCCCAGTCGGCCTCAATCTCCGTGATGGTGTCGGTGTTCCCCAAGTTGCCGCTCATCGTCACGCGCGGCACCCCAGCAGAGTCACACCGACCTGTGAACGACCAAACGTCGCCGTTCGTGTCGCGGTACGCCTCCATCAAGTCGTAGGCGTTGCCCCTGCCATCCGCGTACATCGTGCCCAGGGCCGGGGGCTTCGGCACGTTCAGTGCCTCGCGAACGTTGTGCAGTCCGTGACCCCACCGCGTGTCGTCTATCAGCTTCCGCAGCTCGTCGGCCTCGTCCTCCGACACTGTCAGGACGACGACAGTCTCCTCTACCGTGCGGCTCCGCGTCTCGTACTGTGCCGTGGCCATACCCTCTCCTCTACGTCGACGGTGCTTCCACGCACTCAGCCCCCGGGCCGCGTAGGCGCCGGGGGCACGGTGGGTCAGTCGGTTACACGGGTGAGGGGGCCGTAGTGGCGGGCAATCTGGTTCAGGGTGTCGCTCCACCTATTCGGCGGCTCGCCGTTCATCCCACCTCGTACATCGCCTTCAATGTGAGCGAAGGTCCAGGTGTCGCCGTCACGGTCGCGGTACTTGGCTGTCAGGTCGTAGGTCACGCCGTTGTGCTCGTAGAGGTCAGCGGCCTTCACTAGCTCCAGCTCGGCAACGTAAACACTGTCACCGTTGTCCAGCGCCACCGAATACGGATGGGCTACTTCACCAAACTTACGGTCGAGGCCAACGCGAACAACGGTACCCACATGGCCATGGGTGTCTGAGGCGTGCACAGCACGCACCACCCGCACTCGGTCACCGACCTTGACGGCCGGAGACGCGGGCTTCATGGCGTCCCCCGACACGAGGGCGTATGTGCCACGCTCACCCTTCATCAGGTAGTGGTTCGGGCCGTTGATGTGCTCGAACGGTCCGAAAGCAACCTCACCAGCGCCGACGGACCGGTGGTCCACCTTGTCGCCCACGGTGAACTCGGCGCAGAGTTCCAGGTCCCGCACCTGGTACGCACGGTCGGTGTCCTCGCCCTCCCGCCGGACTGCGTACACGACGTACGTCCCAAACGTGCTCGTGATCGGACCGTAGGTGATGGTGCCGACATGGATACCGAGTGCTTTGACCCTGTCGCCAACCTTGAACTGCGCCGTCGTCACTTCGCGTTCCCCTCCGTCGTACCGATGACAACCATCCGGTCTGCCGCAACCGTCTGGACTGCGAGCGTCCTTCGCGCGATGAATCCCGAGTCCCGTCCCGTCGGCCGCACCTTGACGAGCGGAACGACGATCCCCGCCGCGCGGTTGGTCTCCAGCTCCAGGACCACCGCCTCCGAGAGGCGCACCACGTTGCCCTGGCGCGTGGCGTAGGAGACGAGGCATCCGGGACGGATCTCCGCTCCCGTGTAATCGGTCAGGCGTGACTTACCCATTGCTCTCCTCCGTGGATGTCTCGTGCAGTTGGTCTCTGAGGAACCTGAATGCTTCGTGTGCTTGCTGCGGACAGACCCCGTTTCCAATACGGCCGATCTGCTCTTCGCGCGTGAGATCGGGAACGTCGGTAACCCACCCGTCGGGAAGGCCCATCATCCATTCCGCGAACTTGGGAGCCAGCTTCATACCGCCACGCGGTCCGCGCATTAGCGGAACGGGAGCCTGACGGCCCATGAACACTTCCCAGCGGTACACGCACTTCGCGAATGGCCCCCACCATTCGGCCGGAGTGTGCGGGCCGTCGTCGGCCACGTCGTCCGGGTCGACGTTCAGGAGGAACACAACCTCGTCTTCCAACGTCGGCCCGTGGCCGCCTGCTTTGCGCTTATCCGGGTGCTGTGCGGCGCCGTTGGACGCCAAGTTTGCCGTAGGCGTCTTGAAGAGCTTTTCCGCCTTCTCCCGAGGGAACAGGCGGGCAAGGGCGGTAACGAGGTCGTCTCCACCCGATCCCTCCCGGTCGCGCTTTGCGAAGTCGGGACCGCGCGTGGCGTCACTTACCGTCGGAGACGGAAGGTGTGGCAACGCAGAACCAACGGTCCCGATGGTGCGGAGCCCCGATGTCTGAAGCTCGTACAGACGCCCACGCTGCGTCATACCCGATCTGGTGAAGCGATGTGAGGACCGCGTCGAGCCCCCGATTTCGGAGTGCTCCGACGTTCTCCAGGTAGACGTGTCGGGGTCGAAGGATCCGTATTCCTTCAGCGATGTTGAACCAGATTCCCGAGCGCTCACCCTTGATCCCCTCTCGCTTCCCGGCGTTGCTAATGTCCTGGCAGGGGAAGCCCGCCGTGATGGTGTCGATCCCCTCCCCGAGTAGCGCGCCCCAGTTCTGGTACCGGACGTCACCGATGTTCGGAGCGTCGGGGAACCGATAGGACATCACCTTGCAGGCGGCGCCATGAACTTCCGCCACGATGGTGACTTTCTCGCCCGTCAGGGCTTCAACCGCAATCCCCAGCCCGCCATATCCGGCGCAGAGTTCGAGGATGGCCACGGCGTCACCCGGCGTTGAACGACTTGAGGATGACGCCCGCCGGACCGTCGCTGACCAGCTCGTTCACGATCAGGTTGGAACCGTCACGCTGGAACCCGTCAAAGTCGGCGTCCCAATACACCGTGTTTCCGTAACGCTCCTCGGTACCGTTCGTCGCAATCCTCCGAGCCGTCGCCTCGTTGCCCGCGCGGACAACTATCGCGTCGTACTCGTCGTACTCGGTGGGGTCCGTACGGGACACCAGGAACAGGGCCATCGGTTCTCCTCTGTGAGTGTGAATGTGTGCGTGAAAGGCGCCCGCCTCCCCGGCCAATGCGGGAAGAGCGGGCGCTAGATATGCGCGCGTAAATAAGGTCAGGCAGCTGCGGGAAGGTCGACGGAGGAAGCCGCCTCATACGCCCCGAGAACCTTGATCACCGGCTTGTTGTAAGAGACTTCCTGACCCGCGCGCGGCCCCTTCTGCGGGGTGTAGCGGACGTTCTCGATCGTCAGCGTCGCGCGAATCTGCCGCCCCGCGTACTTGTCCAGCTCCGCAAACAGCGGACCCAGAGCGTCAACCAGCTTCCAAGCGCCGGAGTTGAAGCGGAAGATGCCAAGGTCCGGCGCGTCCTCAAGACGGAATTTCACGTCGATGGACGGCTTCGGGCCGCGCATCTTCTCCGCAGCCGTCTTGCGCTCCGCCATGAAAGAGGGGCAGCCACACGACTTGCCCTTGTCTTCCTCCGGGGAAAGATAGGTAAAGCCGTCGCAGTGGTGCACGAGACCTGCCCCCGGAAGAAACTGCTTGAACGAAGCGTCGACGCCGTCCGGCTCGATGATGATTGCGACGGTGGATGCGTCGGTCAGGATCTGGAGGCTGTCCTCCTTATCCGTCTCCCACTCCTCAGACTCACCGCCCAGAATCTCCGAAATCTTCGCGGCAACGACCGGATCTCCTGTGGTCACTCGCCATTCGTTCAGCGACTCGGGAACCTCCCTGCCACCCATCTTGACCAGTCGGCCAGAGCGGAAACGGCCCACAGTGTCGTCCGCGAAAGCGGGGCGCTCCTTCGGAGCGGCGTCGGGGTCAGCGACCCAGATCTTCGTCAGGTGATTCGCCATACGTGCATGCCTCCTGCGTGTGTGGTGTGCGCGGCGCCCGCAGGCGCCTCTACCTACCTAATGGGGCGGTAACTCGAAGATGTGACAGCTGGAGACCAACTTTCTCCGGCGGTTTTCAGGGGCCGTCGACGAGGACCACAACCGTCCCGCCCTCGCCGTCGGATCCCACGCACTCCAGCCGCGGAGCTCCGCGCATCGTTGCGCGGAGCGCGTCCTCGTCGCCGGCCATGTCGTGGCGCTCGAACCGGCTGCGGTACGGACGCCCCTCCCGCTCCGCCTCCTCGTACTCGAAGAGGGCGTTGTACACGGGCCGAAGGTGGGTGCTGTACAGCTCGCCAGTCATGCACCACCCACGGATCTGCCGCACCTCCTCCGCGAACGCGCGGGCACGCTCCAGGGACTCATCCCGGGAAGCCACCATTGCCGCCCAGTCAGCCATTTGCGAGCCTCCAGAGGTCCCGGTCCGTCGATGACACGCGCGGCCCCTGAAGGCGCCTCCAGAGGTCTCCTGGCGTCACGTCTCCCGGGATACGCCCGTCGGTGAACAGGCGCACTCCCGCAGTCTCGTACGCCACGTCGACGAGCTGCGAGCAGATGAGATGACGCGAGTCGGCAACGTAGTCCCGCAGCCAGCGGGGGCGGATGTGCCAGTGAGCCAGGCCGATGGAGGCGTAGTCGAGGAATGAATACGGCGTCCCAACGAGCCGCCGGGCGGCGCCACAGATACGGATGCGCTCCGCGGCCGTCAGGGGGATGAGCCCCGTCGACCAGAGCACGGGAACGCTGGCAGCCTCCAGGGGAATGAGCTCCGCCCCGCCTGGCATGGCCTGGACGATCCAGCCTGCGCCGACATAGACATACGCATGCTGCACGGGCGCACGGTCGCCTACGAGGGCCTGGCCGGCGGAGATGAGACGGCCCGTGACGCCAGAGATGCGCGTCAGGGCGAAGTCTCCAGGGGTAGGGGTGGTGGTCATCGCTGCCCCCACTTCAACCCGCGGAAGGTAGCGGGGACAGCTGGCGGGTAAATGTGCGGACGCTCGTAGGCAATGAGGGTGTTGAACGGCCGCGGGGGAGGCACTGGCCGGACGTACTGTGCCTCCCACTCCTCAAAGAGGAGGCCAGCAAGGAACGGATACATCATCTGATCTCCTCTGCTTCCAGGAATGTGTACGCCATGCGCAGCACCTCAGCCCATGCAGGCTCCCAGCGCGCTTCGGCACGAGCTCTCTCGCGCTCAAACCACTCGTGGTGCTCCTTGAGACGTCGCAGAGCAACGCCGGAAGCCGCGCGAAACTCCACGACGCTATCCAGGGCTGCCCGCATCCGCTCGATGTGACGCCGGTACATCCGCACACGCTCCTGCTCCTGGCCCAAGCGCCACTGCAACCGAGCACGCAGGCCACGTTCAAAGCCGCGCGGCTCGCAGTCCATACACTCAGCCGATCGCCCGTGCCACGGAGTCTCGCGAAAGTCGGTTCGTGGTCTGTGTCGACGGCAGAAACCAACGCACCGTAGGTCAGTCACGTCCGCCTGTCCTTCGGATCGTGGTCTCCGACGTACTGCAAGGCGGAGCGTGCGCGCCTTCGATACGTGGCGGATTCCTCCAGGAGCACCATTGCGAGACAGCACGCGCCGACGACGGCCATCAGCCCGTCGTCCGCGTCCTCGCGCACGTAGGCCGTCTCGTGCAACCGTGAACCGAAGCGCTTCCGCCGCTCACGGATCTGCACCTCCAGGCAAAAGCCGTTCGAGCACACCCGGTAGAACCAACCATCGGGTAGCTCCGGGGCTCCGGCGGCCACGAGCTCAGCCATGCTCACGCTGACCCCCGGGTAATCGTCGCCAGCGTCCCCGCGAGCCACACGCCGGCAAGGTGCTCCGCCATGGCGGGCGACCACCCGCGCCGCTCCAGGTCGGCGCGCATACCGCCGGCAGTGTCGAAGATGGGTTGGAAGGACGCCATCACGTCCATGAGCTCGTGGGCCAGGGCGGCGCGCTGCTCCTCCGGAGTCGGCGGAGTTGGTGGGGGAAGCTCAAATATCATCGTGCCGTCCTCTCCAGATGGTGTACGCGGGCGTTCAGGCGCGCCAGCTCTTCCGTAAGCAGGGTCAGGAGCGTCATCAGCTCTTCGGCCACTGGAATCTGACCGCGCGCATCATGCAGGCCCCGGGCGCGTATCGCGTCGACGACTGCCAGGGCGTGCACGGTCTCAATGCGAAGGCTCACGGCGTCGCCTCCGGGGAGATGATGCGCGCCCCCCGTCGCATGCCCCCGACGAACGAGCGCTTGTCCCGAGTGCCGCCGCGCCAGTTCTCCGCCCACACCTCGTCGGCGTCGCGCTGGATCGTCTCCGCGTTGCGCCGCGACGTCTCGCGTTGTACCTCTTCCAGCGCGCGGCTGCACAGCTCCAGCCACTCGTCACCGTCGCGCTCGCCGACGAGCTCAGCCCATGCGCTCATGTCGATACCTCCGGGTCTACAAAGCGCGCGTTGTCCGGGTAGCGCTCACGGTGCTTGGGCGGGATGACCCCCTGGTGCCAAAGATCCCTCGTCGTCGCTCGTCGCCCGTCGAAGAACTCGATATCAAACCGGCGTCCCCCGTAACCTCCGGAACTCCCCGAGCCAACGGTGAAGTGTTCACCGCCGACAACCACACGGCGCTCCGGTGCACAGTCGGCAGGCAGGCCGTAGGAGTCGGGGTGTGGGCTGTGCTGCGTCCAGAAGTCATCGTGCGAGTTAACTGACTCCTCAACCGAGACAGTCACCGCGAACTGACGATCGGTACCGTCTGCCTGCCCCACACAGAACGTTGCACGGTACGTCCGAGCTCCCGACCCGTCGTCAACGTACTCGCCCGCAGACCGGCTGCGACTGCCCTCGGCCGGAAGTGCATCACCTACAGCCAGAACTCCGCGCCAGAGGGCGTCACGAAAGTTGTCGCTCACCATCCCTGCACCTCCTCCATGCGCACGATCAGCGCGTCCAGGTCGCTACCGTTCATGCGCACGGTGGCGATGGTCGCCCCGCGGGCGTTGCGCGTTTCAAGGTCGTACTCGATACCCACTTGTCGCACGGTCACCGACGAGCCGTCGGCCGTGTGGATGGTGGTTCCGCCCTTGATCATGGCCTCTCCTCTTGTGTGGTTACACGCCGAAAGCCCCCGGCGCCGTAGCAACCGGGGGCTGAGGTGGTTCGTGTGTGGTTTGCGTTAGCAGAAAGTGCAAGGAACCTGGATGCTCACAGGCTCGCCCACAAAGTCCCCTTCTCGGATCTCGTTCAGCTCGACGGTAGGCAGGGACCAACCGTCACCGTTGTCCAGCTCGTACCCGTCATCCGCAGCAGCCTGAAGCGCTGCTTCGATGGCGCGGGCGTGCTCTTCGAGGGTCATACGTCGTCCTCCTAGTGCGGGCCGGGGCACTGGCTCCGGTGGCAGCCGTGTGTCCAGCAGTATTCAGGGCTGCGCTGCTCTTCCTCGCTCACTTCCGCCCCGATCGCGCCGGAGCCTTCCGAGGCGGCAACTTCGGTGCCGGCCGCACACTGGGCCGCTTCGTCTTCGTCTTCGAGTGGTGGTGGTCGATGTCGATCTCCACGCCGGACGGCTGCGAGGTTCCGTTGTCGGCGCCGCACGACGTCAGGAGGAGCGCGGCCACGACGAGAGCGCCGACGATCGCAAGGGCGGTGAACACCTTCACGCTGCCGCCTCCCACTTGCCCGCGTCCTGATTGTCGAGAGTGACTTTGAAAACGTTTCGGGTCTGCGTGTGATACACGCAGATGCCTTCGGGGTTCATGAAGCCGGGAGCCGCGTACGAGCCGAACTCCCGCAGGTCCGCAAGTGCCCGGCTGATGTCCGCCTCACTGAACGTCCCAGAGTAGATCACCGGAACCGCGTCGATCTGGTCGCAGATGTCGGACTGCTCGGCGCGTCTGTGCATCGAGGTGCCGCTCTCGTCCGTCTCCCACCAGCGGGAGGTGTTGAAGAGGCTGAACCGCCGTTCATTCAGGCCGTACCGGCGCTGAATCCCGCTCCCCCACCACTCACCGAAGTGCAGCCCAGGACCAAGGATGGTGATCAACTCCGCAGCGTTGGCGTGGACCCACGTCGCGAAGCCGTAGTTGTCGTTTGACGGCGTGATGAGTCGGCGTCGCGACTGCGCCGCAATGGAGTAGGTACCAGGCAGCTCCTCGTTCTCACGGATGTGGATCCCTCCGTTGGTGCCGTCAAGCTTCTCCGTGATGACGATGTCCCGGAACAGGCGCGGAGTCTTCGGCCAGGGAGTGAACTCGAATTCCGTCACGCCGCCTTCGCCTCCTCCGCCAGTTCCCGGACGTTGATGTTGAAGCCGTACCCGTAGTAGAAGGGGTTACCGCAGCTCCAGCCCACCGACAGTTCCAGCACGTCCCCCATGTCGGCAAAGATGTGCCACGTCGTGTAGCCATCGTCGGCCTTGACCCCGGTTATGACGTGGTCGACCCAATCCGGGTGCAGTAGGAAGCTGTTCAGCTCCGTGTACGCACAGCAGTCAGAGGTGTTCAGAAGCTCAACACGCCTGCCGTTGTCGAGCGTGATGACGAGCGCCGCACCTGTGGGGTAACCCCACGTGTCCGTAGCCGCCTCTCCGGCCTTCGCACTGATGATGCGGTGGCCGACTACCGCGTCACTCAGCTCGTCAACGTTCGCGGGCATCGTTCCGTCGTCGTCCTCGTACATTCCTTCTCCTCGCGTGCATGCGAAGCGGGGCGCCCGAAGTGGGACGCCCCGCGTGTGTGTCTTGCGCTACTTGGCTGGGTGAAGCAGCTTCCGGAGGTAGCCCGTCAGCATGCCAACGCCAACGAGCAGCAGAAGGGCTGTACCGAAACCGACGGCCGGCACGACGGCAACGACTCCGTGGACAGCTCCGAGGACGAGCATCAGGAGCCACGCCTCCAGAGGGAGGATGAGAAGCGCAGCCGCACAGGCCCCGGCCACCAAAGCCCCGTTGGGCTTCTGAGTCACCATTCCTGGCCCTCCGCTTCGTCCGCCACCTTGATCAGTCGTAGCCCAAGGAGCCGGGCCTCGTCGGGGCTGATGCGAACGGAAGTGCTCGCCGTGTGCCCGGCCTTAAGTCCGAAGTGAACGGCCCCGCCATGGGCGTAGGGCTCCTCGATGCCGTCTCCGTACTGATTCACGCGCTCTCCCCCTTCAGTCGTGTGGACCAAAAGCCGCTCACGCTGCCCGCCTCTGCGTGCCCGTGACGAACTCCCCGCCGCTTGCAATGGGACGTCCGACAACAGACCGCTTACCGTGGGCTTCCCAGTCGAAGACGCCGCGCAGGTGGAGGAAGGTGTCAAACACCTCCTCATCGCACTTCACGGGAACGAGCTGCCATCCCTCCGGGCGAACGTGGAGGACTGCGCCACCGACCGTGGCCGGCACAGGGACCGACTCCCCGGACTCCGCCAGGATGATGCGGTCCGCGTAACGGTAGGCGGACAGCTGGAGGGCTACGGAGTCGTACACCCGCGCGCTCGTCTTCCAGTCCAGCAGGACGACTTCGCCGTCTACCTCTGCGATGGCGTCGAAGGAGCCCGCGTACTTGTGGGTGTCGCTCCAGACGGTCTCTTCCAGGTACAGGAAACGCGGCTTGATCTCCGCAAGAAACTCCCGGAACCAACGGACGAACGGCTTCAGATCCATGTGTACGGAGCGGTCGTTGATCTTCTCTCCGCGCGACATGCGTTCGAAAATGTCGTGCGCTGCACTGCCCAGGTCCGACGCAGCAGTCGTCTTCCGCCGGTGGGCGTTCTTGAGGTAGTCAACCGCGCCCTTCGGGTCGCGCTTGATCAGCTCTGAGACGATGTCCCAGTTGCTGACGGCCGCCTCCGCGGCCTCCTTCGCTGCCCAGAAGGTGAGAAAGTCCTTCGGCAGCATGCTGCCGACCGACGTCACGCCAGGAACCTTGACGTCCCCGTCGTCGGGGTCGATGTAAAAGCGACTCGCGCCGCGCTTCAGTGTGCGTACTCCTGCCATGCTGCCTCCGCCTCGTAGGTGCCTCTACCTACCTAATGGGGCGGTAACCGCGAGATGTGACAGCGGGGAGCAAGATTGTTTAGCTGCCTCCCCGGAGCATCCAAACCGCCAAACTAACCCCCTCTTTCAACTTCTCTCTAACGCGTAGGGGAGAAAGTATAAATAGGGGGTTAGTTTGTCAGTCTGGATGCGGGGAGGGCGCGGCCTGACGTCGACGACGAGGCGCTACTCCGCTGACCTGCGCTTTCGCGTATGACGCCTCAGCTTCGTCACGGCTGCCTGCATGGCGGCTAGGTGCTCGTCCAGCTTGGCCCGCTGCCCGTCCGTCATGTCGTTGTCGATGACGTCTGTGGACATCTGTCCCAGAATGTTCAACACGCCGGCACCAAGGCGCAGGTGGTCAGCCGTTGCCTTCTGTGCGGCGCCCGTTGCAGACAGGTTCACTGCGGCTGCCTCGTCCGCGGCTGCCTTTGCCGTTGCCTTCCCCTTCTTAGGGGCTGGCGCAGCAGCGATGGCCTCGTGTCGCGCCATCGTCAGCACTGCTGAGTCACGCTGCCGTCGTTCCCGCTGGCGCTCTACGGGTGACGCCACAATCAGCCCGTATGCTTCTAGCTGGTCCTCTGAGTGGTTCTCGCGGATGACCTTCGCCACGTGGTACCGCACGGTCGCCTGCACACGGTCCTGCGCGTCAGGGCCGATTCCCGCCCGGCGGTAGACCTCCCGTGCCAGCTCGCGGTACTCGTGGCTCGTGCCCGTCACGTCGGGGTCACCGTCTTTGTTGACACACCGCAGCCGAAGAGCTGCCAGCACTACCGCGCAGCTGCGCAGAAGAGCCGTTCCGCGGCCTTCAACAATGGCGTGCTCTCTGACGAGGGCCGCGCCACGCGCAACGAGTGCTTCCGTTGACTCGTCCTCCAGCGTGCTGAGCTTAAGAACGGGCAGGTCTGGGAGCCGAGGAGGAGGAGCCGCTACAGCTGCCCTCTTCCTCCTAGCGGGAGCGGATCCAGGCATGCGTGTATCTCCAGATGTGGGGGACGACGCGGCCAGGGTACCGCGCATGATGTACGCGAACTAGACCGCGCCCCCCGTACGCGAATTCTGTTACATGAATTCCTCGCCGCAGACACCACAGACGATGGGGCCGCGCTTGAGTGCCGCAGGGTAGATCTGGAAGCGTCGCGGGTCAGCGCACTTGCACTGCACAGTGAGGCGCGCAGGCACGCCGCTTGGGTTCTCATCAGGAAGAACGAGAAGCGGCAGGACGTGCGGAATTACTTCGTCCAACCTGTGCAGGACGTCGGCGTACTGGGCCGCAGTGGACGGAGCCAGCTCCGGGTCAGCGAACCCTCTGCCGGCCACGCGTGAGCGGCCTTCGGGCCAGTGCAGCCCTACTTCCGTCGCTGCGTCGAGGAAGGCTTTGTTGTGGTAGGCCCCCCTCGTTGTGGTGTCCTGCGTCCCCCGACGCCAGCACAGCACGTGTGCTGCTTCGTGGAGGACGGCCGTCAGGGTCGCAGTTGCGCCCGCTTTCAGGGTCTCGGTACTGACGACGAGGCCGGTAACGGTCCCGTCGACGTCCTCCCGCCAGCGTTCAGGGCCGTGGTTCGTCGGCGTCGGTCGTGGAGATACCGCGATGCGTACGTCTGGTAGCTCTGGCACTGAGGTCTGCACTGCGTCCCATAGGGAGCGCAGTACCTCAGCGAGAGGTCCGGGTGAGGTCGGCATGTCCGGAGAATACGTCAGTAAGGGCTACCTATCTCACTCCTCCGCGCATCGTTACGCGGAGGCCCGGGAAACGCAAAAAAGCCCCCGTTCTCCGTGTCAGGAGAACGGGGGCTTCATGGTGATTACTTGTTACTCGGCGGTAGTCACTGGGGTGACCTTGCTTCGCACGCTCTCCCCCACGAGGACTGGGAGGGCTACCGCGCCAGCTGCGGCAAGCGTCTGCGCGAGGCTGCCTGCTCCCAGTGCAGGCCAGAGAGCGGACCCCGCCATGAGAACAGAGAGGAGTGCGGCACGGAGCCGGACGGGCTCCTGTGCGGCGAAGATCTGGAGACGGACGTACAGGCGGATGGAAAGATCACGGAGCCACGTCACGTGAGTGCCTTTCGGGCTAGTAGATGCGCGCCTCATGGCGTCGGGACTCGGTGCAGAGGATGCGGTCTGCAATGACGTGCGTCTCGCGGTAGAGGTCGGCCACCGTGCCGTTGTTGATCAGGATGTGGTCCGCGACGTCAGGTGCGATGGCCCCCTCCGACTCGTGGTCGAGGTGCGGGATGCCCGGGCGGTCGATGTAGACGAGCGTGAATCCCGCCCGCTTCAGGCTCTCCGCCTCGTTGGGGTAGCGCACGTCAGTGATGACGCAGGGCAGGCCCGTGCGCTCGTCGACGTCCGCCACCGTGGCGAGCGCCTGGCGCAGCCAGAAGTCCTCGTCCATCGTGCGGACGGCCGCGCCTAGCTCCTGGAGGAGGCGGCGGACCTCTGGGTACGCATCCTTTGCCGACTCCCAGCCGGTTTCCGTTACGGTCTCCTTCAGCCGCCAGGAGTCCCCCGAGCCTTCGATGATCGGGTTGAGCCGGAGCGCCATCTCCTTCAGGGGGTCCGCAAACGCCACGCGCCGGTAGCCACGGTGGTTTGTCAGCCACTGTCCTACCGTGTCCTTGCCGGACCGTGCGCGGCCAATCAGTCCTATGTGCAGCCCCATGCGGTCGCTCCTCAGTTGGTGATGTCTCTACGGACCTAATGGGGCGGTAGCCGCCAGATGTGACAGCCAGGAGCAAGATTTTTTCAGTCGTCTCGTGTGGGGCGGCTGATGAGCAGATGCTCCGCGTCGTGGCCGGCCTGCCACTCGCGTACGTGCACAACGCCCTCCCTCACGCTGTCCACGTCGTCCCGGACGTCGTCGATACGTGCATGGAGGGCAGCGCCTAGCGCGTCCACGGCTGACCGCGTGGCGGCGCCGTCAGCTGCTACGGCGCCCGTGGTCCTGCGCTGGAGCGCCAGGAGGGCGGGAATGGCAGCAACCACGGCAGCGCCCAGAGCGGACACGGCCGTGATTACTGCGACGGTGACTTCGGGGCTCATGTCAGGCGCGGACCTTGAATCCGTGACGGTCCCCGAGACGCGTCAGCGACGTCAGGCCCGGGATGCCGTCAGCGTCGGATCCGCGGTACCCAAGCGAACGCTGCCAGCCCTTGTACGCCTCCACAGTGAGGGAACCAAAGCTGCCGTCCGCCGCGTACGACCGCGCGAGCATCCCCTCAGCCACGAGCGCCGCCTCCACTATGCGCACGTCCGCCGGGTGCGTCGTGCCACCCTGCTTCAGGCCCGGGTCTCGTCGAGCTGCGGCAACCACGTTGGCCAGTGAGACAGTCGGCGTCGCGGGACGCGGAGGGACGGGCGTCGGCTTGGTAGGCGCAGGCTTCGGAGTCTCGCTCTTCCACGCCGGGTCAGCCGACTTGATGCCGTCAGCGAACTTCGGGTACCCGTAGCCGTAGACGTTGTCCGACCGACGGAGGCGCTTGCGCAGGTACACGCCGTCGCCTTCCGCGGATCCGTCGAGGTTCGTGTTTCCCTCGATGGTGTAGATGTAGCCGCTTGGGTCCTCGTCGTAGTCGTAGACGATGCCCGTGTGGGTGCCTCCACCAGGGCCGTAGAAGACCTGGGCACCGACGGCCGGGTACTCGCTGAAGCGCTTCGCGCGCTTGAACCACTCGACAGCCACCTCACAGCCGGCGGTCTTCGGGTAGAGGCTCGCGGCCCCGGCCTTGTCGGCGCACCACGCAACGAACGCGGCGCACCACGGGTAGCCGTAGCCGTCCCGGTCGTAGCCGGGGATCCGCCCGAACCAGCGGTTGTACTTCGAGTCGTTGACCCAGTGGCCACCCGACTGGGTCTCGTGGGTTCCGACTTCCGCCTTCGCGACCTTGATGACGTCAGCTGCGGTTACAGACATGTGGTCCCCTCCCAGGGCATAGAAAAAGCCCCGACGCTGCGGGGCGAATGTGTGGTGTCCGGCGTCAGGAGCCGGAAGCGAATTGGACGCCGTCCAGGCTTGCCCACGTGGGCCAGGCGCTCAGGTTCGTCAGGATGCCGATACGAAGCGTTCCGTCTGTAGCAACAGAGAGACGCGCAGTCTGGTTGTTGCTCTGCCATTCCACGGCGATGGGCATGTCCTTGGTGACTGCCGGCCGAGCAGAGATCGGCAGCGTTGCGACGTCCAGCCAGCCGTTTGCGGGTGACGTCACCATCTGCCCTCCGCCTACCTTCTGGATAATCCCGCGCAGTTGGACCATGTCCCCGACAATGCGGAATCCAGGGTTGCCACTGTTGGCGGTGTAGCCCGTTTTGAACGTCAACGGCACCCATGGGCCGGGCGTTAGTGGCACCCAAGCCGTTCCGTCGAAGAGTTCCTTCCGTGCTTCCGCAACGAGATAGGTCTCCATCCCCGCAACGGGGCTTGGGATGGCGGCGTTTCTCGCGTTGGTGTCGGCAAAACGCATGTTGTTGAGCGGGACAAGTGCCGCAACGAGCGCAGCCATTGCCGTTTCAATGTTGGGGGCGTCGCTCAGCTTTGGATAAGGCACGTTCTGAAGCAGGGAGTCATATCCCGGCATGGCGTCTCCTTCCGTCCTCGTCGGACGGCTAGTGGGTGAGGGTCAGACGAGGCGGTATGAGCCCACGGCGTCGAACTCAGTCCATTTGTTTCCAGTGGACGGAGGCGCCGGGTTGAAGTCGCTCAGCTGGATTTCACCCGTCGTCAGAATCGTCAGCACCCCGAAATACCCGGCGGCGACCTGCACCGCCACACGCACCTGTCGCGCAGGCCACGTACCGGCCGGAAGCGTGGCCACGGTGGCGCCAGCAGTGAGCGCGCCGGACAACTGGGAAAGGCCGGACAGGGAAGCCGTGCCGTCGCCGTTGTGGCGGACGGCAGGCGTGTAGAAGGAGGCATGGGCCGCCCAGCCGGAGGCGAGTGTCAAGGGCTGCCACGCGGGGTTGAGCGAGGCCGTCGCCCCCTCCACCAGCCAATTTCCATCCGCGCCGCGCGTGACACTCACGATGTCACCTATGGTCGGCGCCTTGTAGGAGCGCAGTCGACGGACTCCAGTTACAGGGCCCGTCGCCGTCGTGATGTCTACCGTTCCGTCCGTGTTGACGGCTGCCACTGTGGCCGGCAGCCACGCCGGTCCGGACTGTATGACGGCCCTTGAGGCGGCTCTCTGGACTGCCTTTGTCAGGCTGCTCACGATTCCGCCTTTCCGCCTCGAAGGGTGATCGACGATGAGCCCTGAGACGTCAGTGGGATACCGACGCTCTGAAGGGTGAAAAGCTGCTTCCTTCCGCCATCTGTTACGCGCACGCAGTCACCCGCCTCCAATGCCGGATTCGGAGCGGCCGTGATAGTGGTCTGAATGTTTGGGGCAATGGCGTCAGCCAGCATGTAGGTAGCCGCGGACAGGCACGCGCCCGTCGTCGTCAGCAGGGCCGAGGAGTAGTAGCGGGGCACGTGACCATACGGGCCGCCCCAACGGGTGGGGCTTGTCGGGTCGGTGTCGTAGGCAACGGCGCTCACTGGCGCAGTGTTTGCCGCCATGTTCTGTCCCGACGCCACAACGGCGTTGTAAACGCCCGTTCGTGACATCTGCCGCGCAGCGTTTATAAGCGTTCCGCCTTCGCCGTCCCTGATTTCCCAGACAACGGACGCCGTATTCACATTCGGTTGATCGGCAATGACGAAGCGGTCCAGTGCGTCGACGTAAACCTCTGCCGACATTGACGTTGCGATCTGAACAACGGCGTCCCACCGGTCCCCCTGCGTGTCCCAAGTGGCAACGGCGCAGGCCGGATTTCTGCCGTCTGACGTCGCATTGACGATGACGGCCGACGGCAGCGTTTGCCGAATGAGATACGTGATCGCGTCAATGCACGTTGCATAGCCGCGGGTTGACGTGGGGACGATAAAGCGGTCGTCCTGGATCGCTACTTCGCTGGACTTCCCCGTCAGCGTCACGGGGCCAGTGAGGGTGTCCCCTTGTGGCTCGTCGACGCGAAAGGTTCCGAGCGTCACCATCTCCGTTGTATTGCCGAGGGGAATCCCCTGGCTGACTACGAGCGTCTGCCCATAGACCGCCAGGGGATCCGATGCCGTCCACGGCAGATACTTGACATCGGCCACGGTGAGCGCGAGTGATCTGCGGATCTTGGAGCCACGGTCCAGAGTCACCATGCCGTCGGCAATGGGGATGTCTGCGGCCGTGAGCGCTCCGTTGTAGTAGGCGTCCACACGGGTGCGTATGGAGTGACTGGACGGGACAGCAGCCAGGAACGCCGCGGATACTGGGCGCATCAGATCTCCGTCCCAGTCCGTACGTCCAGCCAAGACGCGTACTTCGTCAGCACCGTGTACCAGTCGGCGTATCCGTCCCGGACCGTCTGCCACGTACGGTCCGCGGCGCCAGTCACGCCGCCTACTGGCCGGCTCACCTCAGTGAGGGGCAGAGTCCACAGACGGTCGTGGTGTCCGCCGTACTCGGATACGTGCGCCTCGGTGAGGTCGCCCACCTGCGCGTACATGTCCTCCATGGCCCAGTCGGGATGCCACTGGATCAGCAGCGTGCCGCCTGTCTCACAGATCCAGGCAACGGTGGTTGCCTCCTCCGCTGTCTCCGTCACAAGCGTCAGCGCTCCCGTGCGACCGGAGCGCACGTCGGATATGACGATGGGGAGTGCCGCGCCTCGTACAGTGCTGACTCCCTGACGTGCAGCTCGCTGCCAATCCGGAAGCGTGGCGACGGTAAGTGCGGCAGACCGAATCGGGTTGAGCGGATCCTTCACCCATGCGCAGAGGTCCGGCGGAGGGTCGAGCGTCAGGGGGTCGCTGATGTAGGACATCGACCCCGTAGGGCCCACGCTCCTGACTAGCCACGACACCGGAACACCTAGTGGTGCTTCGTAGTCCGTGACCACCGCCAGGTCGCCAGTTGGTGTGACGCTGACGATGTCCCCAGACGGACCGCGTACCGGGTGGACACTGCCGTCAGCGCCGAGACGCTGAAGGGTGTACGTCCACGTCGGCCCACCGGTCGTCAGGCCACTGAGGGTGAGCTGAGCGCCCCCTCCCGCGGCTGGTACCGCCTGAACCGTCAGCCCACCAGGGCCAACATAGATACGGTCGAAGTACCAGACTTCACCGGCCGCGCTCCCTGGCACGCTGATGGTCGCGAGGAGGGTTGCCGCTCCTGGCGGCGCGATGTCGGACGCAGGACCGCCGAACCACGTCGACGAGCTGCCCGCCCAGTCACCCGCTCGTGACCGGATGACCTGGCCGCTTGCGTTGTACCACGTCAGGCGGCTCCGGAAATTCTTCGTCCCCGCCCGCCACGCAGCCGGTGAGACTTGGTAGGACGCTCCCGGCGTCACGGGGACGCGGGTGACGAGCGTCAGCGTCAGGTCTCCGGAGCCTGTCGCCGTGGCCTTCAGGGCGTAGGCACCGTTGAAGACTTGCGACGTCGACTGAGCTACCGTGCACCCTGACGCCATCCACCCCGAGAGATCCTGCTCGAAGTCGGCCGTGTTGTACCCGAGTAGGTTGCTCGTCATGTTGAGCGGCGCCGTCGGCGCGATATTCATCCTGTCGCACGCCCACAGCTGCCCCGCAGCCGTAGCAGTCGGGCGGATGACGAGCCGCACGGATGCAGCTCCGGCGGGAGCCGTGGCGATGGCTGCACACCGTGTCCACGTGGCGCTAGCTGGCGTCCACGTCGACGTGGACTCAGAGAGCTTCGTCCCCCCAGCGTCGTACCACCAGAGCTCTATGTGGAGTGTCAGAGCCGATACCGACGGAGCTACCCACGCATACCCGATGTACTCCACGCCCGCCGTGACAGCCGGGCGCGTCACGTTGTACGCCTGAACGTCGCCGGCGGCCACGGACGTAACCGCCATCGACTGATACCAGTCAACCGACGAGGCGTACGGAGCGACCGCGCAGTTCAGCGCGCCAGTCCACGCACTGACATCCACCTCTACGGCCTGCGTCAACCAGTCGAACAGGTTGTACGTCAGTGCCGCGGGCTGCACCATCAGGAGTGCGCGGTCCAGAAACCATGACTGTGACGCGGCAGTTGCCGTGATACGTACGACCACAAGAGCCGTGGCAGCCGTCGCGGGTGCCACGCCGCTTGCCGCGACCTGGCCCCAGTTGGCGGACGCTGCCGTGACGAGTGGCCCTTGCGTCGTGCTGATGAGAGAACCGCCGGAGGTATACCAGCGGATCTCTAGCCGCGACTGCGCGCCGGTGAACGGCATGTACACCGACGCTGCGGACCAATAGGTGACTCCAGGTGTGACAGCCGCTCGCGTGGCAATGCCAACCTGACTGTCCCCCGCGGCCGTCGCCTGCCAGCGCAGGGAGAACGAGCCGAGGGTTCCGCCTGCCGCCCTGACCAGCGAGCCGGCATTGACGAGCGCCGACCACCCGGAGGCGTCCGTTTCTACGCTCTCCTGGTTGTCCGTCAGAAGGTTGCCAGCGATAACGGTCATTAGGCGTCACCGCCCTCCGGGGTGTCCGGAGCTGTCAGTGGGTCGGCGGATGGCTCAGGTTCCGTCGGTGGGTCCGGTATCGGGTCCACCGGGTCGCCCGGAGGGGGCGGGAGGTCGAGGACGCTCCCGCCAGGAGGTGGCTCCGGGTGGTCGCTCGGGTCTGTCGGAGGGGCCTCCGGGGGTCGACCCTGATAGATGATCGGGTCCACCGTGTCGTCACCGGGCTCAGGCATGCGTTACCACCTTCCAGTAGTGATGTCTGCTGAGGTCCGGTTCTCGTGCGCCACGACCTCAGTGCGGACAATGTCCGTGATCTCGCGGTCTCCGACGAACACCCGGACGTCCGCGTGGATATCGCCTCTTCCTCCGCCGCTCTGCACGCCGCCCCAATTAGCAGCAATGCGCGAGGAATCGGAGTGTGAATAGACCTGCGCAGGGTGCATGAAGCGAACGAGCTCCGGTCCCTGCTCCCCCACCCACGCCAGCTCACCGACGCCAGGGAAACCGCCCTCCGCATAGCCACCGGGGCGGTTCAGCGCAGAGAGGGAGTGGTATCGGTGGACTGCGTAGTTGAGGCCGGCGTAGGTGTTAGCCAGTGGATCGACCGACACGCCGTACATGAAGGGTCCGGTGTCCTGGAACTTTCCTGCGTAGCTCTGGAACGTCGGCCGGATGACCTGCATAAGGCCGGTACTTGGGTAGCCTGCCTTTGCGTTGGAGTCCCACAAGTTCACCGCGCGAGGGTTACCGCCTGATTCCTGGTTCATCCGTCGTAGGACGGTGTCCGCCCACGTCCCCGGCTGCCCCAGCAAATCGAGCGCCTGGAGGACCGTCGGACGCCAGCGGGCTACGCCACTTCCACCGTCACCGCTTCCGGTCGGCCCACCGCCTCCGCCCCCAAGACCGACCCATTCAAGAGCCTTGTCCTTTAGGTCGGACACCATGGTGATAGGCATCTTCGCCAGCTCCACGCCCCACTGTCCGGCGCCTATGTCCTTAAGCTGGTTTTTGATCCAGTCCTTCGCGACGTCGAATGCCTTGCCGGGATTGGTCAGGTAGTCCCATCCGGTCTTGAAGAAGTTCCCAACGTCGGAACCCTTGTCCTTGAACCAATCGACGATACCGCCGAGGAAATATCCCTTGATTCCTAGCGCCTTCTGCACGCCGGAAACACCACCGGACCGGGCGGCGGCGTTCATCGTGTGGACGTAGCCGGGGCCGACTGCGCGCGTCCACTCGGGACGCATAACGGCCTCACCACCACCCACGGCAATGATGCGATCATCACGTCCGGGTGAATAGCCCGACATGACGCCACCCGTCGCGAAGCCCTCTAGATCGATCTTGTCTAGCTTCTTCGCCCCAGTGATTTTGGCGACGGCCGACCACAGGGGAACGATTCCGTGGTTGTATACGTGGTCGATAATGAAGCGGACGGGCTTCTTCGCAATGTCCGCAACCTGATCCCATGCCTTCTTAATGTCGTCACGAGCCGTCGCAAACGAGTCAGCTACGGCATGAATGCCCGACATGATCTTGTTGAACGGTGGCTTGATCCCGTGGGTGTAGAGCCAATCCGCCTTATCGCCTATCCATCCGAAGATGGGGCCGATCGCCCTGTCCCAAAGCCACCGAGCGCCGTCCCCGATGGCTTGCAGTGCGCCAACGACGTGCGACGATGCAGGAGCAATGGCCTGGTTGTAGAGCCACTGGGCCTTACCCCCGATCAGGCTGAAGAACGGGTCTATCACCTTGTCCCAAAGCCAGCGCGCCGCCGCAGCTATCTCATTGATAGCGGGATGTATTGCCTTCTCCCAGAGCCAAGAGAAAATGCCTCCGAGCGTCTGCACTGCAAGATAGATAGGCAGGAGCGCGAGAGTCACGACGGCAGTGAAAAGGATCTGAGCCGCCGAGGCGATCATGCCGAAGACGGGCGAAATGATCGTCTGCCAGAGCCACGTCAGTCCGTCACCGATGTGCATGACGGCCCACACGATTCCGTCAAATATCGGCTTAAGGATCGCCCACATACCCGAGGCGACGGTTCCGATACCCCGGGCGGCTGCGTCCACGGCGTCGTGGAAAATTCCCCAGTGGTTGTATGCGTAGATGACGCCCACAACCACGAGCCCCACGACGAGAATAATGGCACGCAGTACCGGAATAATGCCGGTCGCGTTAATCGCCACTGCCCAACCTGCTGTGACAAGCGTCGCGCCGGCCACCACGGTTTCGTATAGGACCATAGCTCCTGCGAAGGCCGCCATCCCGAGGGCAATGGCCTTCTGAGCGAAGTAGATCCCCCAGAGCGCTTGAACGAGGCCCGGCGCGTGAACGGATATCCAGCTGATGGCCTTCAGTACCGGTTCCAACGTCGCGAACATCGTCGACGAGAGAGGGGACAATGCCTTGCTCACGTCGAGCGCAGCGCGGAAGAGGTCGCCCAGGAATTCCGCCAGACCTGGCGACGTTTCCTTCACGTACGCGAGGAATCGTTCGAAGTCCGGCGACCCCTTAAGGCTCGTCCCCCACCGTGCGAAGCGCGCGGTAATGCGGTCCGAGTGCGCCGCGATTCCGTCCATGTGCGGAAGGAACGCGTCAATGACTCCCGCAACGCCCTTGATGACATTGCCGAACGCAACGCCGAATCCGACTACGGCGGGCTTTACGTTGTCGGCAAGATCCTTCTTGAACCCCTGCCAGAAAGGCGTCTTCAACTGGGCAGACGCGCGGTCCATCAGCTCCCGAACACCCGCCGCAGCCCCCAGGACAAGCGGCGTGAATCCCGGGAGACTTGCCTTAGCTCCGTCAACGCCTCGCGTGAAGAGCGGCAGTACCTCCGGCTGAAGGGACGTCGACCACTCTCTGAAAGCCACCCTCAGTCCCTGCGGGCCGGCGATAGCCTCGAAAAGCTTGCGTCCCTCCGGCGTCAGCTTTGCCAGTGCCTTTTGGTACTCGTCGGTCTTCGATATCGCCTTCGCCGTGGTGCCGAGTCCGGAGAGACGAGCCGACTCAACGCCCCGCTCTGCGGCGGCAATTGAATCCGCGGCGGATACCTGAGCGTTGGCTGCGGCCTGGACTGCGTCCCCCACGCGTCGTTGCGCGTCCGCCACCGACCGGGCGGACTCGCGCTGCTGCCGGGCGGCATCCCGCTGTGCGTCGACGAGCCCCTTCAGTGCATCGCTAACGGCTCGCGCAGCCGCCCGCTGGGCATCAGCCACTGCCTTCGTCTGGTCACCCACATCACGCTGGGCGTCGGCCAGGCGCTTAGCGGCAGCCCGCACGGCGTCATTGCCCCCGATGCCAGCTGCCCTCTGACGGGCGGCCTCTACTTGCAGTCGCTTGTAGTCGCGTACCTGCTCGTCTGCGTGCTGCTTGGCCTGATCGAAAGCAAGCTGTGCTTGCTCGCGCTGGAGGTCCGTGGCTGTGGGGTCGGCCATGACGCGCTGGAGGTCTTCCTGCGCCTGCTTGACCCGAAGAGTGGCCTCCCGTTGGTCAAGCTGACCGTCCTTGAGCCGGTCGCTCAGGTCTTGGAGCTGCTGTGCTGCCGTGCGTCGAGCGGCGGTTAGTGCCTCCTCCGCTAGGCGTGCATCCCGCTGTGCGTCTGCCAGGCTGCGCTCCGCGCGGGCCACAGAGTCGGCGGACTGACGTCGAGCGTCAGATAGAGCCTGCTCCGCCCGTGCCACGGCCTCCGCCGACGAGCGGCGCTGATCGGCTGCCCGCTGCTGGGCATCGGCTAGCGCCCGTTCGGCGTCCGCAATCGCTCGGTTGGCCTGTGTGATGGACTGAGCCGCGCTACGGTGCGCGGCAGCCAGTGCCTGTTGGGCGCCGGCCATCTGAAGCGCTCGCTGTGCGGCCTGGATACCAGCCGACGAACCCGCGGCGCTCGTGGCCGTCGCGTCCTTCTCCGCCGCACTCTTGGCCTGGAGGGCTGCCGTGATGTCGTGAATCGCGGGTACGGCCACGAGCGCCAGAGCGCCTACACCTCCCGCGGCTGCCGTCGCCATCGAGGCGATAGCGCCGAGTCCGGCCAGGCCAACCGGGATGGCGGGGATCGCGGCTAGTACCGCCATCTGGATACTGAGAGCCAGCAGAGCGGAGCTGGCCTGTGACGTGTCGGCCAGAGCCGTGATCTTGAAAGTCTTGGTGCCGTCAGCCTGCGCCTGAAGGGCCGCCAGCTGTGCACTTGCGCGCGCAGCGTCTACGCGTACATCGATGTCCGCCGACTTGAGGGACAGGACGGCTAGCCGGGCCTGGATCTCGTTGATCTTCGCCAGGGCTTCGCCTGCGTCTACGTCAATCCCAACGCGTGCATCTGCCAGCGCTGCGAGCTGAGCACGCAGACTCTGTATCTCCGCGCGGGCCGGTGACGTGTCGGCGTCAATGTTGATCTCAGGCAGACCCGCCTTTGCCTGCTCCACAACTGCGCGCAACTTTGCGCCGAAGGCACCATCCGTCTCCAGGCGCACGCGGCCAGGTTCGGCCGTGAGAGCGGCGACTTCTTCTCGGATCTTGGCCAGTGCCGCACGAGCGGTCGCCGTGTCGGCACGCACTGCGATATTCGGGTGAGCGGCCCCAAGCCGTCGCAGCTGCTCGTCCAGGCGCTCCACCTCGGCAGCCGCGTGGACCGCGTCCACGTCGATGCCAATGCGCTTGCCGGCCAGCTGCTCCAGCTTCGCCCGGATGCGGGCAAGCTCCGCGTCCACGCCCGCGTCAGAGAGACGGATGTCCAGCTTCGGCATGGCCTTGAAGGCGGCTTCCAGGTGTGCGCGAATGCTTCGCGCAAAGGCTCCGCCAGTGTCGCTACCCTGCTTCGCGGCGGCACCCTGTGCGGCCTTGCCACCCTTGTTGATAGCGGATGGGATGGCGATCACGATGTTGTCCGAGATCGCCTGCCCCATGCGCTTGCCAGCCTCTTCACCGACCTTGTCGGCAATGGGGAGGACAAGCGCCTTCAGCTTCGTATGGAAATTCGGGACGATCGGAACGACGTCAACGGCGGCGCCACCGACAATATCCAGGTCACTCATTGCGCCTCCCGGCTCTCATCTCTGAGCCGTGGGTCAAGCGCACGGCGCTGCTCGTCTGTAAGCTGTTTACGGGTGCCTGCCGACGTCGACGGAGTGATGCCCGGACGTGGAACAGGGTGGAACTCAGGCGGCTTTCCTCCCGCAGCTGCGATGGCCACGCCACGGCTGAGTACGAGCTCGTCTTTGATGCTGGCGAGTAGCATTTCGACAGAACTCCACGGAGCCATGTCGGCTCGGTAATGCGCCGACGCCTCCCGCATAAGGTCGGGGTCCGTCGTATTGCGGATTGCTGTCTTCGTCGCGGATTCGGGCGGGAGGTGGTCAATCAAGACGCGTAGCCGCCGGAGCGACATCCGCCCCCGGTAGACGTCCAAGAGGTCAATTCCCCGCCAAGCTAGATCCGCCTCTAGCGCTTCCGCGTGCTCCGCGAGGATCGCGAGCGTGCCGTAGACTTTCCCGAGTTCTCTCCGGCCGCCTCCATGGCGGACATGGAAAACTCATTGATCTCCTCTAGCGTGGCGTCCAGATCAATGAACATCTGAACGTCGTCCTCGTGCAGAACGCCCGCAGCCCACGCGTCATAGTCAACAACGCGCAGTGCACGGAAGTGGGACGGCCGCCAGTGCGTGACCGGGCGAATCCGCAGGTCAACGTCATTGAGAGGCACCGTGAGGAATTCCTCCGTCGCCTCGATCTCCTGAGCGTCAGCAGGGGTTACAGCAGTCATTGCGCGGGTCTCCTAAGTTTGTGGATGAGCGCGGGTCTTGTGGAGCTGAGTTGGGAATGAAGCGGGGCCCCGGACCCGCGCGGTACAGGGTCCCGCTGGAATGTGGGTCAGGGGCCGACGGGGAAGAATCCGGAGACGTCGACGCCGCCGTACTTGATAAAGCGCTTCACGGCAGCCGCGTTCGACGCGCCCTTGAAGAACTTAAAGGTCATCCGCACCGACATGACGTCTTCCGTCTGCGGCTGCTCGTCGCCTCGGTCCGAGACCTGGCCGTTCGGCATGTAAAGGCGCATCCTCTTGGAGCCGTCCATGGTGTCGAAGAGGAATGCGTAATGCAGGTCTGCGGGCTTGTCGGGGAGGTCGTACGACGCAATGTCGGTTGTCGGCTGAAGCGCCGTTACTGCCACGTCGTCGTAAAGGCTTCGGACGAGCGGGTTCAGCCCCTCCAGGAAAGTGACCTGTGCGGACTTCGTGGACTTCGTCCGCAGCGTACGAATTGCGTCAAGCGATCCAGCCGCGTTGACGTCCTTCGTCTCACCTTCGATCTTGAAAAGGCCACCCTCTGTGGTCACCCACCCAAGGCACTGCCACGCGGTGGCAGGGTCGGCAAACGCAGTTGGTGCAGCAGTGTTTGCCGCAGCGAGATACACGAGGTAGTCGGTTGCGCCGAAAGTTAGATCGGCATTACGGGTATCCGTCATCAGCCCTCCAGGGCATGCGAAAGACCCGAATGCCGAGGGCAATTCGGGTCAGGAGTTCAAGGGTTTAGGCGTCCCGGAGGCTCACGGTGTACGTGGCGCCACGTCGGTGTACGCGCTCGTTGGCCCACGGCTGCCGAGACGGGCCGGCGTCGCACCGGACGTCGCGTACCACGGCGGCGTTGCCTGCGGAGCCACGAAGGGCCAGGAGCGCATCCCTCACCGTCAAGGCAAGAGTTCGTGCGCCATCTGCGGAGCCAGCGAAAACGTCGACGGCCACACGGGGATGAGCGGTGAAGCGACCATCAGGGCCACCAATCCGCTCCACCCGGATCATGGGGAGCACGCTCTCCAGATCGTCAGGTGTCTCAGCCGCGCTGACCACACCGGTTGTCGCCTCCAGCCACGGCGCGAGCACGGTTTCGATGTCAGACATGGCTCCCCTTCACGTCGTCGATGGCCTTGCGGAAGACGTTGTACCGAGGGACCTTGCCGTTGCCGTACTCCACAGATCGCGCGTACGAAGCGGTGTTCACGACGATGGCTCCCGCGCGCAATGCGGGCTTCCCGTGGAAGGGAGCGTTCTTCACGTGCGTGTGCACTTCGAAGCTGTCTCGGTAGAGTCCCGGGTGTGGGTCGGCGTCCGGGTCGCCAACGGGGGCGTGCTGCTGAGCCGCAGACATGATTTTCTCTGCGGCAGCCAGGCAGGGCACGTGCAGCCAGGGGCGGGTCAGCATGCGGCCAATACCGTTGAAGCGACCGACGTAGCGGGATCGGTAAGTCACCCGGTCACCTCCTCTAGGGCTGCTTCCACCCGGGCCAGGGATGTCAGGGGGAATGCGAGCGGGCGCCCGATCACCTCGTACGCCTCGTAGTCAGGTGCGCCAGGCGTCCCACGAACAATGCGGTCCGCAGGCCGTACATCGGTGCCAAGCGGAGCGGCAAACACCCGCCGGACCGTCACCACGGTCGACGCGTCGTGCTCCTCCGAAGACGACCCGACAGTGACGCCGTACGGGCTCATCACTGCACAGTGGTCGACCGTGATACGCACTGGCGGTCCAGGCACGCGGGTGCCGGCGGAGTCGCGCGTCCACGGGCCAGGCCGCTCAATCGTCCACGTCTCCGACATGAGGGCAGAGATCAGGCTCATGGCGACGTCCAGGAGCACGTGGCGGAAGTCGTCTCCACGGGCGTGATGTCCAGGGAAGAGGCGCCAGACGCCAGACCCACGGCGCGCCGAAGCCGTCGGCGTTCATCCGACGTCATGGCCAAGCCGATCTGCGACGCAAAGTAGCTCACCAGCATTCCGCCCGCCTGCTCGGAGCTGACACCAGCGGTGTTGACGAGCACCCGCGCCGCCATAGCCAGAGCAACGGACGCCACGCCGGGCTGCGGAGGATCGGTGACCCGGTCCCCCACCTCCCCAGTAATGGCGTCCGTGGTCATGAGGTCGATGACGCTGTACTGGTCGTCGTTGTATGTCCGTCCGGTCAGCGCCTCAAGCTGAGGCTTACTGATCAGTGGCATTGGAAGCCACCCTCCGTCGGGGCGTCGCGCGCTTGGCCGGGGCCTTTACGGTGGGCCCCGGGGGCTCCGCGTGACGTTGCGCGGAGGGCGGGACAGACCACGCCTTCGGGTTGGTGATGAGCTCCTGTGCCCACTCCGGGACGTCATCCGCGGGGCCGAACACGTGGGCCGTCCCGCTCTCGTCCGTCACGTGGACGTTCGTTGCCAGGGTTGCCATGCGTGAATGCCTCGCGCTTTCAATCAGAGTACGTCAGCCAGGAAGGTCAGGTCCGGGTTTGCGGCGACGGGGAGCGCGATAGCTGTAGCACGCGTCCACACGGTCTGGGGGTCTTCGCTCTTGTATGCACCGACGGCAATCCCAGCCTCAGAGCCGGCCAGGCCGTAGCGCGGATCGTCCGCCTCCACCGGCACGCCCCATAGAGTCTGGCCGACGGCGTCGCCCTCCTCCGGCAGGAAGAGAATCTTGTCCACGGGAGTGATGCGCGTGGGGGTGCCGTTCACGGAGACCTGTGCGTCGTAAATAACCGGCTGAGGAATGTCGAAGTCGGCCAGAACGTTGGACAGCCCCTCCTTCGTCAGGACGGACGGCGTGGTGCCGTTACTCGCGGCCATGGAGAGGAGCTGAGCGTTCCGGCGAAGGGCATTCCAGATCGTCCGGGACATCAGCGTGTACGCGGGGAGGCGGCCGTTCGTCGCGACGTAGACGTCGAGCCACGTCTGGAAGTCGTCGTACGCCTTGGCCGTAGCGAAGGTGCTCCACGGAGTCGAGGCCGTCACGGAGTGCGAGGCGCTCCGCCCGAAGTCCACAGCCGCCTGGACGCCGTCCTCGTTCAGATTCACACCAGCCGTGAACAGAGCCTCGCCGCGGGCGAGCTCCATTCGGGCCTCGATGGCGCGAGCCTGACGGACGCCGTCTTCAAGCATGGCGTCCTTGATCTCGGCGTTCTGCGTGTCCACGTTCCGGCGGCGAATCCGCTCGTACTCGCCCAACGGGATCTTGCGGGAGATGGGCGGGAGCTCGCCGCTCACGCGCGCGCCACCGGGCCGCGTACCGACCGCAGCGGACGCGTCGTAGGCACGGAACGTCGCTGCCTCCGTGAGGCCACCTCCGCCGCGCGTAAATCGGTAACTCAGGTCGTTGACCGTGTTGTTGGGAAGCCACCGGTCCAGGCTGAACGCGTTCTCCGGACGGTCAGCTAGCGCCGCCCGCGCGTAGCCCGTGAGTTCCGCGGGAGTCGCGTACTCGTCAATGAGCTGCATAGTGGTTGGTTACCTCTCAGACGAAGATGACGCGGGAGCCGAGATCCGCCTTACCGGCCGCGTCAACGGCAACGGGAAGCTTGGCCTCTCGTACCGCGCAGTGGACGAGCATCGAGCCGACGGCAGCCGAGAGCGTTGCGCCCCGTCGCGTCACAACCTCAACACCCGTGAAAAGGAAGCCGACGCAGGTCTGACGGCCGTCGGTCGCGGAGTCGTTGTACGGGCCGTACTTCTGAGACGCCGTGATCTTCCCGAGCGGAATGCCGCTCTTGATGTAGCCGTCCGGGTAGTGAGTGCCGGCCGTGAAGGTGGAGACGTCGAGGGTCACCGACGGCGCGATGTCCGTCCCATGCTCGCCCTGGAGCCAATCCCGCTTGTCCTGCGTAAACGACTCGGTGATGAGTCCGAGATTCATAAGTGGTCCTCCGGTAAAGGTCAGTTCTTGTTGTGGCGCTGGCGGTAGAGCTCCGCGCCTGCGCTCACGTCCTTCGTGCTGCCTCCGACGTCGGAACCCTGATGGCCCCCAACACGGGGTGGCGGAGTGCCTGGCGTGACAGGCGCAAAGTCCTGGAGAAGCTGCGCCGCACTGGCCTCTAGCTCTTCCTTCGTAGACCCGCGCAGCCACGCGGCCTGAGACGGAGAAAGCTTCTTGTCCGCCGCGACTTGCAGCTTCAGGAGCTCCGCCTGCGCCGTCGCAGCAGCCGCAGCGTTCTGCGCGGCAAGGGCCGCAGCGTCGTCGCGCTCCTTCTGGAGGCGCTGTGTTTCAGTGAGCTCAGCAGTCCTACGGGTGTTCAGCTCCGCCTCAGCCGCGCGCAGTCGCTCCAGCTCCGCAGCGTCGGGCGCCGAGTTGGCTCGGGCCTCGTGCTTGCGGGCGTGATGCTTCCAGTACGCCACCTGGTGGGCCGGATCCATCTCCGCAACAGGCTTGCCGTCCGGGTAGCCGTGCTCATTGAGCTGGGGAGCGCCGCCACCACCGCCACCGCCGGCCCCCGGATCGGTCTCAAAGAGGGTCCAGGGCTGAGCAGAGAAGGTAAGCAGGTTGATGTGGCGTGCGTGGGTACGTCGGTTCATGGTGTCCCCTGTCGGGAGTCGTCGGCCCGTGCCGGGCGTCAGGTCGGAATGCGGATGTCGTCGGGGCCGGTGAAGCGTTGCCCACGGAAGCCGAGAACGGGCCCAATTTCCCCGTGCTCATTCGCGACGAGGATCTTTCGGTAATCGACCGCGCGCCCTCCACGGTCGTGCGTGCCTAGTGCGGCTTCCACGACGTCGTGGATCTGCTGAAGGCGCTGTTCGTCAACGATCTGACCTGGGTCATAGTCGGCAGTGACGAGCTTGACGAGGCAGTCGCAGCCAGGATGGATCGGCGCCAAATCCCGTTTGTGGTAGCGCTGCGTCGACGCCACGATGCAGAGTGCACAGTCGTACTCGCCCTGGAGCTCGCGCACCGTGTACGTGAAGCGCGGCATGCCCTCGCCTACCGTCTGCACGGTGTGCGTGCGGCTCAACTGGAGGTCTGTCCTCGTCAGCGTCTCCAAGCGGTGCGCTCCGCGTGCAAGGGCAGCGGCCAGCGCCTCACCGTTGCCGAGCGCCGCCCACACTTCCTTGAACGGGCGCTCGTAGACGTCGGCGGGATCCACGCCCCGCAAGGCCTCCCCCGTGACGCTGTTCAGGTCGAGCGCCACGCGCCGAGCCCGGGAGTCGATGTCGCGGTATAGCTGCTCCAAGTACGACGCCGTCAGACTCGCTACCTGGCGCTCGCCGGCAAGGATGACGGGAAGTGCCTGGCGCTGAAAGCGGGCAACGTCGGCCCCGCGCCAGGATCCGAGCCCGGACCACGAGCGGTTGACTCGGCCCAGGACGCCCGTCCACACACCGCGCACTGCCGTGCCGTAGCGACGGTCAAGCGGCGACGGGTTCACGGTCACCTCGCCCAATTACCGCGCGGGGGTCGGTGGGCGGCTGCGGCGCCGGGCGAAGTGGTACGACGTCGGCGGTCTGCTGAGCCATCATGGTGTCAGACGCGCGGTCGATTTCCATACGGTCGATCTGCGTCGGGGTGTACCCCAGGTCCTCCATGCGCTGTCGCCACGGAACGCCGGCCGCCTGCTTCTTCACAGCAGCGTCAGCCAGCTCGGCAACCGTCCGGGACTCAGGGTCACGCCAGACGGTCTCAAGACTGAAGTCTGCGGCGCGGTGCTCGTCACCTGCCGCACGGAAGGCAAGGCGCATGGTGTCTTCCCACGACTGCCCGAAGTCGTCGCACTGGTCGGAGACTTTGGCTACGAGTCCGGTTTCTGCGGCTTTCAGGGCGTCACCGGAGACATTGACTACCGCGCCAATCAAATAATGAGGTGGGGTCTTGCTGATGGCGGCGAGGTCCTGGACGGCAGCCTCCACCGCCCGCACATACGGAACCAGGTCCGTTGCCGCGAATTCTCCGAATTTCACTTCGGGGTCATCTGTGGTCCACAGACGCCGGATGTCCAGCTGGAACGGCTCAATCTTCTTACCGGTGATGGGGTCCTCATCGACCTCCAGTCCGGCGGCCCAGCGTTGGCGGAACGCACCATACTTCATTGCCCCGATGAGCATGATCAGAGACAGGTTGATGCGATTTTGCGTGCTGAGTACGTCCTCGTGTTCCGCGAATCCTTCACGCCGTAGAACGCGCCGGTTGATGAACGGGATCAGTGGAACAACCTTCAGGTCGTTCGGTCGCTGACCATCCGGTGTACTGGGCAGAGAAAGTGCGTCCCAGCCGCGCAACTGGGCAGCGTTTCCGGGGAACACGGGACCTTGCGACTTCGTCACGAAGTCATGAATCCGGTCTGGCGTCCATAGGGTAGCGCGGGTGTTTCCGGTCCAGTCGTCACGCCACATCTTCAGCCCCGCAGCCAGCTTCCTGCGGTTCCCCGGGACATGCTCTACGGCCACCTGCCGTGGCGTTTCATGAGTCAGTACAGGAGCGCCAGCATCGTCCCGCTCCACAAGAACGAAAGCCCGTCGCTGCGTCAGGGCGGTGTAGTGGACAAGCCGGGATTCCGCACGCATGCCGTTTTCGCGCCAGATTCGGTTGGCCTCTTCGTCCGCCACACTTGGTGACTTGTCACTCCCGCTGGATCGGAAGCCAGTAACGTTGATGCGCTCCGATGGGGAGTCAACGACGAGGCGAACCCAGTTAGTTCGGGCGTCCTTCATCCATTCTGCGACTTCCTTGGGATCCAGACCCGGGACGTGCGGTAGCGGGGCTTTGCCTTCGGCATAGCGTCGGAGCGTATTGAGACCCGGCTCAATCTCGCCATCCGCGTCGCGGTAGTCTTCCCGCTCATCAACCAGCTTCTTGCCGAGACGCTGAAGCCACCATCCGGGAGACTCCACCTGTGTTGCATCGATAGGCATTTACGAACCTCCCTCAGAAGGCGACTAGGCGACCAGACTTTTTCTTACGCTTCGTGATTCCTGCCGCCACGGCATCTGCGCGGCATTCGTAGGCCAGGACTGCCGACATGGCGGCGTCGATCTTCTTCGGGCTCTTGGCGTGTTCCTTGCCAATGCCCATGTGGTTTCGGCCCATCGGCCGGCGCTTTGCGTTCAGCACGTGGCGGGAGAGCGTGGCGCCTAGCTTCGAGAAAGGCCGCTCGTCGTCGTCAGCCTTCGCAGTACCAGCGAACGAGAGTGCCTTGTCGTCGACGGCTTCCACGAAGCGGTCTAGCGCGTGCTCCATGGCCGTGGGTCGGTTGGTCCACCATTCCAGCGGGCGTGACTGCGTGGCGCTGACCTGGAGAGCTTCGCCGTAGTCCCGCGTCCAGGCGTCGACATAGTCTTGCCAGTGCGGAGGGTCGCAGTAGAAGCCGGCGACCTCGTAGCGGTTGAAGGCTCGTGCAACACACGCGTCGACGTCTTCACGGTCGACCTGCCACCCGTCGCCCTCATGCCCCTCCGGCTTTTCCCAGACGCCCAAGAGCTGTATGTGTCCGTCGGATACGCGGGCGGCGCACAACGCTGTTGAGTCATCTCGGATACTTCCGTCGAACCCCAAAGTGATGAGGTCACCGGGCTGCAACTCCTCTGCCCGGCGACACACTTCCCACGCGTCAGAGTCCATCCATGAGTCACTTGAGGATGTCCGGGAGTTAAGGAAGTATCGTTTACCGTCAGCGCTGTCGTTACGCAGGTCGTAGAAATCGTCAATCAGCGTTTCTAGGTCCATCCACTCCATGGCGTCGCCGTAGGAGTCGAGGAGTGCTGCCCGGAGTTCGTCCTCGTTGCGGAGGTCTTTGCAGACGCCGTAACGGTGATCGTAGAGGAGTCGCGCGCGACCGCGCTTCTTCTTCCCCTCACGAATGGCCTCGGCCTCTTCGTACGTGCGCTCCGCGACGGAGTCCTGCCCCGGGGCGAACATGGTTGTGGTTTCGAGATACCACGTGCCAGCACCCTTCTTCCTCTTGCGGAGGTTACGGGTCACAGTGGCGTACATGCGGCGAAGTTCTGGGGTGTTGTAGAGGTGTGTCTCGTCGAAGCAGACCCATGTTTCCTTGCCGCCGTCCTTCGAAGAACTGGAGGCAGTTGACGGGGTGATCTCCCCACCGTCAGGGAGGTTGATCTTAGTCAATCCGGGGTCGACGCCCGGGATTTGCGAAAGAGGCGACGCCTCGTCGGTCAGGTTGAAGTAGATGGTGTCGTAGACATTGCCTGTCTGACCTTCCTCCGTCGCCATGATGCGGAGGTAGGGAACACGGACCGGGCGGCCCATCGGCTCACCGGGCTCGTAGACGTACTCAAAGCCGAGTCCCCAGGGGTCGCGGTAGACCTCACCGCCCTCAGCCCAACCAGCGAACCGGCAGGGGCCGAACGCTTCGAAGAGGCCGATGCGGGCGCCTAGACCAGACTTGTCACAGCCCTTCGGGCGGGAGAAGAACGCTGAGTCATACAGCATCTTCCCGGCGTGGTCGTCGACCGCGTAGCAGTCCACGACGAAACCCGTGTACTCATCTCCGTGCCGTACGGGCTCGCCCTGGACGTCGCCAGGGCCGTGAACGACGAAGTACTCCATCCATGCGACCGCCATCCACCCGAGAGAGCGGGAGCGGTCATGACCGGGGGCGCGCACAGTTACGTGCGGCACGCGGTCTCCTAGCCTGTGAGACGCGCTCTGCGCGAGTTGATGTCAGTCACTCCGTCGGGGCGCTGTACGGGCGCCTGACGGGCGCTCGTGGGGTCGTCGACCTTCAGCTTCAATCTGGCCCTGTCCTCCGGCGTAGCACCGAATTTAGCGGCTCTCAGGCGCACTTCAGAGGCAAACTCCCATCGGCCCTTTGCCCACATCGTGTGGTGCATAAGGGCAGTGTCAATGAGGAAGTCCCAATCGGTGTCGACGAACGTCTGCGCCTGAGCCGACGTCCGCCAGGAGTGCCACCACGCGACCGTACGCGGGTGCCAGTCGACGACTTCGCCTGTGTCCTCGTTGACCCCTAGCACGCCCTCCGGCAGCTCTGGGCCGCGTAGTTCGTCGTCGGGGGTGATGACGGTCTCGGGCTCAGAGGTGTTACGACGCCGGCGCTTGGCCGGGTCCTTCGGGGCTGGACCACGTCCGGCCATCGGCGCTCCCTTCCTTCTGCTACCTTCTGTGTTGAACGCATAAGTCCCTTGGGGCTGAATCCACTTGCACGCCGGGACCTGATCACCGGCGTGTGATCACCGGAGTGCGTAGCTTGTCGAAGCCTTCGAGTTTCGAGCGGCGTCGTTCAGCGGGTCTCCACCCACTGAGGCGCGATCAGGAGCCGGGACTCGGTACGAGCCATGCAGTCAGCATGGGTCGGACCGAGTCGTTCCCGGCCGGTCCGACCCCAGTAAGGGGGCGAAGGGCCAGATGGAAACGGTTGGTTGGGCTGCCGCAATCGTCGGCGTTCTCAGCGGGGCAACCTGGATCGCAGGGCACGCGCTTGATCAAGTTCCCGTCATCTGCCGCAAGGCGTCAAAGGCCGTGCGGTCAGTTCGCGCTCTCCGCCAGGAGTTCCGGACGGGCCTGGAGTGCGGAGACGAGTTCAGAGAGATCGGCAAGGATCGACGGGCATGATCTGTGTCGGCGTCCCGTCATTGCAATGTAGCGGCCGGTCCCGTAGATCTCCACGGCCATACCGTCAGGGCGCCGGATGCGTCGTCCCTGTCGGACGTCCGCGCGGCCCCAGATGTGCAGTCCATCGCCGGACGGGGACACCTCTACGTAGGTGGCGCCCGCGTCGCGCACGATGGCTGCGGCCCAGGGGGCGAGTTGCCCAGTGAGCGGGTTGAGACAGTGGTCCAGGTCGATACAGACGACGTCGTCGACGTCCGAGAGGACGAAGCCCAGACCGGCGCCCACCGTCGAAGCGGCGGCTTCCTTGTGCGTACTCCAAGTGCGGGAGTTGGTACTCGATGCCGCCATGCCGGCGACTGTGAGCGGCCGTTTGTCCGCAGCGCGACGTACCCACCTGTCGCGGGTCGTCAGCTCATCCGGGAGTGCGCTCTTCGCTGCGCGGGACAGAGCCTTGCGGCAGCGCGGGGAGCACGTGCGGGCGTGAGAGCGTGCCATGAGCGGAAGCTCGGTGGGGCACATCGCGCACGTCCTTGTCATGGATTCATCGTAACGGGGGCGCGTCACACTTTCAAGCCTCTCACCTGCGTTTATGTGGTCGTCAGCCATGGCGGCGAGTCACACTTTTATGGCAGCCGCGACGCCCAGCACCCCCTAGAAGGGGCTGTGTAGGCGCCTCCTGGCCTACCGCGAGCCAAGGTTCGGCGGACGCTTTCAGATCCCTCAGACCCGTACAGACAGCGAGGCCCAGCACCTGTACGATCCTCCAAGTGCCCCGGAGGGGGTCACCCCCCTGGGCCTGCGGACAGCGTCGCCGTGAACCCGGCTCGCGGCTCGCGACGATCACCGTCAGCGAGCTCGCCTCTGATCTCCAGGCGGCTTGGGACGAGTGTGATCGTCACGGTTGAGCAGCGACCATCAACACCAACGCTGATCTTGGGAGCTCGTGCGAGACGACCGACGTCAACACCGTTGACCGTCACGCGCGTCACGCTCACGCCTGTCTCGCCCGTGTCGTCTGCCTCCTCCAGCACCACGTGGGCACCGCTCATGGGTCAGTCCTCCAGTGCTGGGTGTGTCGGCGTGGGTCGTGCTGTACGCACGCGCACAAGGGCGGCTGCTCGGCCTCCCTCGCTGCTGCTCTTACGCTGGTGGTGCCACGTGCACAGCAGTCTGAGGTTGCTGTCCGAGTGGTCATCGTTGGGCACGATGTGGTCTACGTCTGTGCCCTGTCCGCCGCACACGGTGCCGTCGCTCATGGGCCACACGCACGCACGGTCACGCCGGATGATGCGGCGCCTGATGCGTGGCCAGTCGGCCGGAAGGCGGGCGCGTCGTGTGCTGCCGTCCCACGCCATGTCGCCTCCTCTGTGGTCTACGCTGTGCCGGATCTACGGCCATCAGGGGCCGTCGTCTTGGGGGTTGGGCAATGCGTGCGTGGGTGCGTGGATCCGCGGTGATCGCGGTAGTGATGGGGGCGGCGCTCGTCACGGGCTGCTCGTCGGACTCAAAGGACGAGCCGAAGAAGGCGGCTGCAACTCAGCCGGCCACCACGTCGGCAGCTCCTGCGCCGTCCGCTACGCCTGCGAAAGTCGCTCTGTCCACGCTTTCCGTCGGGCAGAGCAGCACCTACGCGACTGAGAGCGGCACGACAATGCGCGTCACGGTCAAGGGCGTGAGGTATGTGCAGCCGTCGGAGATCGATACGACGAACAAGCCGGAGAAGGGGCAGTTCGCCGTCCTGACGCTCACCGTGGCCAACGTGGGCAAGGCGCCTGCGCACTTCGCGCCGTACGGCGTCATGAAGTGGCAGGACGCGCAAACAGCCGCGCAGAACGCCACGACGCTTGAAACAGTGGGCGGGCAGGACGTCGATGCGGACTACGCGCCCGGTCAGTCCGTCACGGGCGGCATCGTCCTGGACGTCGTCCGCAAGGGCGGGACCGTGACGTACTACGAGGGGCTGAAGCCGGCGTTCGCCGTGGCTCTGCCGAAGTAGCTCAGCCCCGCTGCGGGAAAGTGCCTCCGCGCCGGGGCCGCGTCTTGTACTGTGGGGTGTAGTTGGAAGCCCCGTCGGCTGGCACCGGCCAGGCCCCCCAACGCGGCTCACGAGCCCGGTCGCGTATCTCTCGGCCGGGCTTGCTGCTGAATCTGAACGGCCCCGTATCCGACCGGGGCCGTTCTGCTGTGTCGGGACGGCAGGATTCGAACCTGCGGCCACCCGCTCCCAAAGCGGGCGCTCTGACCTCTGAGCTACGTCCCGTAAGCGGCTGAGTGGCCCGTGGGCGGGTCAGCCGTCGTGGAGCCCCCGGCGCGAATCGAACGCGCGACATCCGCTTTACGAGAGCGGCGCTCTTCCAACTGAGCTACGGAGGCATGTGACGAGCCGCTCGCAGCGAACGCAAGGGGTACCGATCCCAGCGTCAAGGGGCGTCCCCGGATGACTCCGGCTCGTCTCGTCCCTGGCCATGGAATCGAACCACGCTAGCCCGAAGGCACAGGCTTTACAGGCCCCCTTGCGTCCCAGCGCTCCAGGGTTGTGCGGAAGGTGAGGGAGTCGAACCCCCAACGGGTTTCCCCGCCACGCTTTTCGAGAGCGCTTGGCACGCCGATGCCGGACCTTCCAAGTGCCGCACGAGGGATTCGAACCCCCAACCTCCCGGACCTGAGCCGGGCGCCTCTGCCAAGTTGGGCTACTGCGGCAAGACCCCGCCCACAAGGAACAGGGTGGGTTACAAGCCCCGCCAGTCCCGGAGGAGGGCGGGAATCAATGCTGTCCGGGTCCCGCCGTCGGACAGCCGCAGCGGGTCTCGCGTGGACTCCAGAGCGCTTCTGTACCCACGTCGGTCGCTGCTACCAAGGGCGCGCGCTGCGCAGTCACGCACGGGACGCCCCTTGTGGCCCCGGGAGGACTCGAACCTCCGCCCTCCGCATCCGTAGTACGGCGCTCTGTCCAACTGAGCTACGGGACCTCGTCCGGACCGTGAGGCCCGGGTGTGTGACAAGTTGGCGAGCCGTACGGACATGCCGCCATCCCCGTTCCTCCAACTCGTCAGTGTGTCCGACGGGATTCGAACCCGCGTCGCCGCCCTTCTCGGGCGGAGTTCTAGGCTGCTGAACTACGGACACCGCTACACACGTCGGGAGATCAACCCGTACGTGCGGAGCCTGCGGGAGCTACCCGCATGGTGAATGGGGCCGGAGTCGAACCGACCTGCGCGGATCATCGGGCACACGGCCCTACCTGTTCGCCACCATGGTCAAGGGGGATCGAACCCCACACCGTCAACCAGACGGACGCCCCGAATCGAACGGGACTACGCTCGCCACTCCATCCCCGCTAGTGGCTTTTGATGAGGCAGGAGCCACTAGAACTGCCCTTACTGCCACCCCGCGTGCACACGGCCTGACAGCGTCCTCCCGCCGCACTAGCAACGAGGGGAAGCCGTCGACGGCCGGCCCGCTCTACCGCGCTGCAACCCCGGAGGAGAGGGCGGGGGAGCGCGGGAGCGGTGTCGGCCGTCGTGGAGGAGGTGGGGCACTGCGCCATTCGCCAGCGCCGCCGAAAACCCCCTCATATACCTAATGGGTGAAGGGTGACACTTGTTGATCTTGCTGCGTCCGCCTCCACGCGGCGCAGCGTCCAAACTGCCAAACTAACCCCCTACTTTTACTTTCTCCTCCCCGCGTAGAGGAGAAAGTAAAAGTAGCGGTTGGTTTGTAAGTTTGGCCCTCAGTTTGGTTCAACTGGCTACGCAGCGCTACATGTTGAGCCCTCTTCGGTACGGTGTGTAGTTATCCACAGGAGCCTGTGGACGACGACGCGTGCGGCTGACGGTGGGGGCGAGGGTGGAGGCGACCCACGGGAGCCGCGTCGGCCCTCTTGAGGTTACCGACAACCGTTATCCCTTTGTTACCTCTTCGGCTTCCTCGTCGCTCTGAACCGGCTTTGCCCACTCCATCTCTCCGATGCGCTTTTCGGCCCGCTTCAGGGACGGCCCGCTTCGTGAGTCAGCCGGGAGCACCGGAATGGCGTCAACGAAGAGCGCCAGGAAGCCGCGCCGGTCCGCGACGTCCCAGCGGTCCCAGAGCCCTCCGGGCTCGAAGGGGTTGCCCTCGTCGGAGTCGGCCGTCCACTCGTCGATGGGCAGTCGCGTGGCAGCTGTTGCGGCCTTGCGCAGCTCGTCAATCCGTGTTTGGCATCGGGCCTCGTGCTGCTGGTACTTCAGGATGGTGTCCTTGAATGCCGCACGGCCCGTTGGCCCCTCGTACAGGCCGTCCTTTCGGTCCCTGTACAGCTCCTTCATGCTCTGCTGTACGTGCTGTAGCTGTGCCTCCTGCTCGGCCAGCTCCGCGGCGGCTTCAGGGTCCGTACCTTGCGCCGCGAAGCGCTCCGCGGCTGCCGTGAGGATGACGACGTCGTCATCGTTCTCCGGGTCCAGGTTTGCCACACGCTCCCAGAGACGTGAAGCCACGATGGCATCAGCGTCCGCCTGCTTGATCTTCAGGGTGTGCTTTGGCTTCGCGCCAACGCTTCGGCGGAGGTTGCAGACGTACGTCTCGTCGACGTTTGAGACCGTCATGCCTGAGTTGCAGATACCGCAACGCAGCATGCCCCAGGATCCGAGAAACGTCATCGTGCCGGCCCGGTCCATGTTGCGTTCCCGCTTGCGGCCGTCGAGCAGTGCTTGAAGGTCGTACCAGCGCTTCGGCTCGATGAAGCCCTGATGGGGCCTCACGGGCTGCCCGTTGGTGTCGCGCAGGATCTCGCGGCGCTTGGTCTTCGGGTCGACGGGTCCGATAGCAAACCCAGCAAGCCGTGGGTCCCGGAGAATGCGGCGCACGACGGTGGAGGACCACTCATCATCAGCCGTGTCCGACACGCCTCCCTTGCGGCGCTTCCTGGCGGCCTCTCGGCGTGCTGCTGCGGCATCGTCGTCGAGACTTCCAAGGGGCGTGGTCGCCTTCTTCTCCGTCAGGGCGGAGGCAATGGCGTTCTCCTTCACGCCCTTCTCTGCCTCCTCAATGACGTGCATGACGTTGTCCGCGGGCGTTGAGTCGGGACCGATCTCCGCGTCACTCGTTGCCCCGGGGCTGAGTACTCGAATCGTGACGCCATCCATCTGAACCGCCTCCGCCTCGAACCCATAAGGGACAGGGCCGGAGGAGTGGGAGCCCTTCGCTTTGAGTTCCGCGAAGGCGTCTCGGATGAACTTGCTCTTGTTCTTGGACTCCTGGTGAGCCAAGCCGGCGATCAGGGCGAAGAACGCGACGCCGAAGGGATTGTCATCGCTGGTGTTGATGAAGGGCTCTTGCGTGGAGACGATGGCGACGCCGTGACGGGCCAACTCCTCTTGGATCTTCAGAGCTTCAGCGGCCCCCTGGCGCGTCAGTCGCGACAACATGTAGATCACGACGACATCGAACTTCCGCTGCCGGGCGTCCTCTAGCATCCGTTCGAAGTCCGGACGGTAGACGTTGGGATCGTAGCCAGAGAGGCCTACGTCCTCGTAGTGTCCGACGTGCCGCCAGTTGTCTTGTGAGTTGATGTAGGCAATCCCCTTCTCCTTCTGCATGAGAGGGGATGCCTGACTGTCAGTCTCGCTCTTGTGGCTCTGCCGACCGTAAGTGACTGCCCTGACCATGTCTTCGTGGTCCCTGTCCCCCAGGGCTATGAGCTCCATGGGTAGATACGGTACCGGTTCTGAAGAAGGCGTCGAATCCGAGGTCTTCGGTGGCTTTCGCGACGGCGAGGAGGGTGTCGTAGTCGGCGCCCTGCTGGGGCTCCGTGAAGATGCGAAGATCCATGCCTCCATCCTGCACCTTCGAACTGTCGTCAACCCCGCCCTTGCCGCATGCTCCCTGGCTGCCCAGTCGGGTGAATATCGTCCACCTGACGGGCCGCGCGGGCCCTGACCAGTGACTGTGGCGCTGAGTGGTCGTTGGCTCGGGCGGAGCCGGACCGCCCGGCCCGTGCGCCGGCGGCCGCTGTCGGCGCTTCTGTCGAACCGCCGCCCTCGCAGCCGCGCGGGAGGGCTTGGGCCGAGGAGGCCTTCATGTGCCAGGAAGCTGTGCCGGAGCAGGCCGTGCCGCAGGAACCGGTCGGGCAGTCCGTGCCCGAGCAGCAGGGCGCGCCGAAGGGGCTGCTGCAGCAGATGGAGGAGTTGATGGCGGCGCTGACCGCGGATCTGTCGCAGCTCGACGCGGATCTGCAGTCGTCGGCCGAGCGGGTGCCGGGCCAGGAGGCCGGTGGGCCGGTGGAGGACCGCTCCACGGGTGTGTGAGGGGTGATGCGGTGACTCCCGTCCGGTCATGACGGCCCCGCCGTGGAGTCGCGCAGCAGGCCTGGCCGTCTCTCCTGCTCGCGGACGGTGAGTCTGCGGAGCATTCCGCGGACCCGGTCGCTCGATTCGTCGGCGGCGTCGATCGCTTCGATGCACTGCCAGTAGAGGCCCTCTTCGTCGGTGGCGCAGGCGACGCCGACGAGGGCCATGCCGACGTCTCCGAGCAGGCTCCCGAGGCCGGTCAGGGTCTGTCTGGCGTCGCTGATTCCGGAGAGCTGGGTGGCGCGGACGCCGCCGAAGCGCAGCCCGGGGTGGTCGAGGACGCCGCAGCCCCGGCCGCCGGTCTCGCTGAGGCCGCGGGCCTCACCCCTGAGCTCCGGGGGCCCGGTGGCCGCCAGGTGACTGCCGATGGCTTGGGCGAGGGCTTGTGCCTGCCAGGCCTCGGCGACGATCTCCAGCGCCGCGGTGCTTTCCGCGAGCGCTAACCTGCTCATCCCGATGAGCCGTACCGCGTCCATGCGCCGCCCCCGTTCATACGACGATGCGTTTCCCCGTCACTACCTAGAGTGAGCTTCTGAGGCCAGGAAAGCCAGGGGAATTGGGAAATCTGTGGACGAGCAGGGGGTTTTGAATAACTCGCTCACTCCGAAGAGTGACCGTTTGGACTTTCTTCGGGGTTTTGCACAGGGGCGGGCCCGGTTTGTGCCTCGGGAGGGCGGCTTCGGGCCCGCTCCGAACCGGCCGGGGACTGCGGGGCGGGCGGGGCGACAGGGGCGGGGGCAGGGGCCGAGGCCGGGGCCGGGAAGCGGAGTTCGTTGCGGTCGATCTTGGCGGAGAGGGCGGCGAGCGGGTCGATGCCGAGGACCTGGCAGAGCTGGAGCAGGTAGGCGAGGACGTCGGCGACCTCGTCGATCACCCGGTGGGCGCGGTCGGGGTCACGCATGATCCGCTCGGACTGCTCGGGAGTCAGCCACTGGAAGATCTCGAGGAGTTCGGAGGCCTCGACGCTGAGGGCGCTGACGAGGTTCTTGGGGGTGTGGAAGGGCTGCCAGTCGCGTGCGGCCGCGAAGTCGGCGAGTCGGCGCTGGAGTCCCGCTACGTCGGGTTCGGTCACGGCTCCAGGTCTACCACTGTCGCCCCCGCCACACCTCGGGCGTATCCGGCGTCCGTGAGGGTGCCGGTGAGGCGGATGTGGCCGCGTCGGCACATCTCGGCGGCCAGCGCGACCAGTTCGCGGGCCTGGCGGCGGTCGAGGCCGCGGTCGAAGCCGTCGCTGAGGATGGTGAGGGTCTGAAGGGCGGAGGGGATCTCGGCGACGGTGTCGACGGCGAGGACGCCGGGGCCGGTGAGCAGGACGAGGGCGAGGGCGAGGTAGCGCAGTTCGCCCTCCCCTAGGCGGGCCACGGGGGTGGGTGTCCGCTCGCCGCGGCCGACCACCGCCCGTAAGGTGCCATCGGCCAGTTCTTCGGCGGCGAGCGCGGTGACCGGGCCGGCGCAGCCCGCGCGGGCCGCGGTGACGAGCCGGGCGTGCCGGATGGTGCACTCCTCGGCGGTGCGGGAGAGGATCTCGGCGAGGTTGTCGCAGCCGCGCCGGAGCCTTCCCTGGCCGGGCAGGACGGGTTCGCGCATGCGCTGCGGCTGGGGGTCGCAGGAGAACACGGACCGCAGGGCGACCACGACTTGTTCGGCGGCGGCGAGGACGCGCAGCTGTCCCTCGGTCTTGCCGGCGACACGGAGCGGCAGCAGGGCGGTGCCGAGCCGGTCGTCGGGGAGCGGGGCGCGGGTGACCGGGACGGCGCCGGCGGTGTGCCAGGCGGCCTGCACGGTGGAGCGGCCGGGGTCGCGCAGGGCGGTGGACAGGAGCGTGTCCCCGTCGCTGGTCAAACGTTCGCCGACGACGCGGAGTTCCGGCTCGGCCTGGACGGCGAGGTCGAGCCGGACGGGCCCGGCGGGTCCGTCGACGGTGCAGCCGATGCGGAATCCCCGCCGGCCCTGGGCGTCCGCCTCGGCCCGTTCGGGTACGCATCCGGCGGCGTCGGGGAACGCCGCGGCGAGAGTGGCGCCGGCGCCGAGCCGGGCCAGCGCCTCGTACGCCTGGAGGACGCTGGACTTGCCGCTGCCGCTCGGTCCCGCCAGGAAGGTGAGCGGGCCGAGCGGGAAGACCGCGCCGCGGTGCGACTTGAAGGCGGAGAGCCGCAGTTCGGTGACGGTGGGCCGGTCACAGGTTCCGTTCATGGAACGGACCGTACGAGGACGAAATCAGACGAACCGTTACGCCTCGATCACCTTCCTACGAATGAGGGACGGCTGCCCTCACCGAGGCCGCTTCGCCCTACGTGTGGGGGACGACGGCTTCGGCGATTCCCTCCACCTCGGTGCCGACGGGGGCCAGGAGGAAGACGTTGCGGTCGACGCGGTGCATTCCACTGCCCAGGCCGAAGACCACGCCGCTGCTGAAGTCGAGGATGCGCTTGGCGACTTCGGTGTCCGCGCCCGTCAGATCGAGCAGGACCGGTGTCTGCGCCATCATGTACTCGGCGACCTCGCGCGCGTCCGCGAAGACCTGGACGCGCAGCACCACGAAGCGGCGCTGCTCGACGGTCGCGTACTCGTTGGGGATGGTGCGGTGGTCCACGCGGGAGGGCCACTCGTTGCGACTGCGCAGCGGAACGACCTGGGCGAGCCCCTCCCACTGTTCATCGGTGACGTCGTACCTGCTCACCGGACCACCTCGCCCCTGTGATGTATCTGCATCCGGCCATGATGACGCCGCTCACCCATTCAGCCCAACTCCGACACGGCTCTGAGCTGTGAAGTTGTCCCGGCCCGAGGCGTACTAACGTGCGGTGGCCAAGTCCACGGCGTCGGCCACCCGGGCGAAGAACCGGGCATGGGCCGGGGCGCTGCACGGCGCTTCGGGGTTCCAGGGCAGCACGCGGGCACGGTCCTCGATCGTTTGCCAGTGCGGGTCGGAGCGCAGCCGCTCCACGGGCGTGGCGTTCACCCGTACGTCGCACAGCACGATCTCGGCGGGCAGGGCGGCGGTCTCCCGCCAGGTGAGCGTGGTCCAGCTCGCGCCGGTCGCGGCGGGCGGCTCCACCAGGTTCACGCCGTGCTCGGCCAGGGCGCGCAGCTCCGGCCACGCACCGGGGCGGGCGACATGGACCTGGTCGGACCCGGCGGGCGAGAGCGCGAGCACCCGGGGTCCGCCGGGGGGCTCCGGCCGCGCGCGCGTGGCGGCTGTCACCGCCCGCAGCCGGCGCTGTGCCGCTACGAGGAGGCGGGTGCCGTCCTCGCGGCGGCGATCGCCGCCCAGGGCGCGCGCGAGGTCCGCGAAGCGGTTCCTGATTTCCGCCAGCGAGCGTGCGTGCCCGATGTCGATGACGACCACCGGAACGTGTTCCTCCAGATGTTTGGCCGTCTCGGGGTCGAGGCCGTAGACCTGCCCACCTCCGTAGCTGACGGCCACCACGAGGTCGGGTGTGCCCTGGAGCAGTGCGTCGAGGTCGAGCGCGGCGCCCGCGCCCAGGTAGCGCAGGCGGTTCAGGGGCAGGCCGCCCGCTTTGGCGCGGTCGGGGGTGGCGCCGTCGTGGAAGGAGCCGAAGACGGCTCCTGGGCCGACGCCGTGGTCCCAGAGCGTGGCTCCGGCCTGGATGTAGGCGGTGACCCGGGTGGGCACCCGCGCCGCCGTCGCCGTCTGCCCGCGGTCGTCCGAGAACTGCCAGACCGGCTTGTCCATGAGGTCACACGCCCCCTGTAGGTCGCTGTGCGCCAGCGTCGGGCCACGCTACGCCCGAGTCGTCCCGCCCCGCCAGGATCCGTAACCGCTCACCTGCCGGCCCTACCGGCGCGTCACCCCCTGGCGCGCCCCCGTCGTCCGCGCCCCGGCGCGGGGAGCGCTCGGCGCGCGGGGTGGCGTACGGCTGGCTAGCGTGGCAAAGGGGCCGTCGTCACACAGGAGAGAGCACAGTCATGGCCGCAGAACCAGAGGGCACTCCGTGCTGGGTCGATGCGATGTTCACCGACGTCGAGGGAGCGAAGAGCTTCTACGGTGACGTGCTGGGCTGGACGTTCGGCGAGGCGTCGTCGCAGTACGGCAACTACACCCAGGCGTACGCGGACGGCAAGGCGGTGGCGGCCGTCGTACCGCCGATGCCCGGCCAGGAGGGTCAGTCGGCGTGGTGTCTCTACCTGGCGTCGCCCGATGTCGCCGCCACCGCCAAGAAGATCAAGGACAACGGCGGCGAGGTGCTGATGGAGCCGATGCAGGTCGGCGGCTTCGGCTCGATGGCGATCGCCCGCGAGCCCAGCGGCGCCGTCTTCGGCGTGTGGCAGGCGGGCAGCCACGAGGGCTTCGAGGCCAAGGCGGTGCCCGGAGCGTACTGCTGGGCCGAGTTCTTCACCCGCGACCCGGCGAAACTGGACGCCTTCCTGCCCGCGGTGTTTCCGTACGGCGCCAAACAGATGCAGGACGACGCGGCGGACTTCCGGGTCTTCAGCGTCGGCGACGAGATGGCCCTGGGCCGTATGCGGATGACGGAGGAGTTCCCGCCCGAGATCCCGTCGTACGTGAACGTGTACTTCACGGTCTCCGACTGCGACACGGCGGTGGCGAAGGCGACCAAGCGGGGCGGGGTGCTGCGGTTCGGGCCGATGGACACGCCCTTCGGCCGGTTCGCGGCGCTCAGCGACCCGCAGGGCGCGTCGTTCTCGGTGATCGACCTCCAGACGACACAGGGCGAGATGCCGCAGATGGCCGACGTGTAGCAGCGCTCGCGGCCCAGGGGTGTGCGGGCACGCGCGCGTGGCCGCACACCCCTGGCATGTCGCCCCCCGAGGCCTCCCCGGATCCCCCCAGGGTTCCTTCGTGCGATCAGCCCCGCGTGACGGACGGAGCGAACCGGCATGGATCGCCACCCTGCCGGGACTGCCGCTCCCGATGGCTACGGCGGGGGTCGATCTACGGAGACGGGGGCTCGACCGGCATAGGCATGGATTTCACCTACGTAGGCGCTGCGCACCTACGTAGGCAAGGTTCGGGCGGGCTGGAACCTACGTACGCGAGGCTGGGGCGCACTCCTCACACCCTGCCCGGCCGCCTCGTGATGTCCGACATCGGAGGCGTGCCGCAGTCGCACACAGGTGCTCACAGCATCGGGGCGCGTTTAGTGTGGCCGACGTAACCACTCGTGATCGCCGCACGTGACATCGAAGTAACGGGCATTTCGTACGGTCGGAGTCCAAGGGATCCCGGCCGAGACGAGAGGGGACACCCGTTGACCGCACAGGGCACGCGGACCGCCACCGACCAGGTGCGCACGGTCTGCTCGTACTGCGGTGTGGGCTGCGGGATGGTCCTCGACATCACCGTCGGGCCGGACGGCCGGCGCAGGGTGCTCAAGGCCTCCGGCGACAAGGCGCACCCCGCCAATTCCGGTCGGCTGTGCACCAAGGGGGCGACGACGGCCGACATGCTCACTGCTCCAGGGCGCCTGAGCACCGCGCTGGTACGGGGTGAACGGGGGGCGGAGCCGGTGCCGGCCGGGATCGACGCGATGATCGCCGAGACGGCGGGCAGGCTGCGGTCGATCGTCGACGAGCACGGCCCGGACGCCGTCGCGCTGTATGTGTCGGGCCAGATGAGCCTGGAGGCGCAGTATCTGGCCAACAAGCTGACCAAGGGCTTCATCGGGACCAACCAGATCGAGTCCAACTCCCGGCTGTGCATGGCCAGTGCGGGCAGCGGCTACAAGCTGTCGCTCGGGGCGGACGGCCCGCCCGGCTCGTACCAGGACTTCGAGAAGGCCGACGTCTTCCTGGTCATCGGCTCCAACATGGCCGACTGCCACCCCATCCTCTTCCTGAGGATGATGGAGCGCGTCAAGGCGGGGGCGAAGCTGATCGTCGTCGACCCGCGCCGCACCGCGACGGCCGCCAAGGCCGACCTCTTCCTCCAGATCAAGCCGGGCACCGACCTCGCACTGCTCAACGGCCTGCTCCACCTCCTTGAGGAGGCCGGGCACACCGATCCCGCCTTCATAGCCGCGCACACCGAGGGCTGGGAGGCGATGGGCGAGTTCCTGGCCGACTACCCGCCCGGCTGCGTCGCCAGGACCACCGGCATCCCCGAGGAGGACATCCGTACGGCGGCACGGTGGATCGGCGAGGCCGGCGAGTGGATGAGCTGCTGGACCATGGGGCTCAACCAGTCCACGCACGGCACATGGAACACCAACGCCCTGGTCAACCTGCATCTCGCGACGGGCGCGATATGCCGGCCGGGCAGCGGTCCGTTCTCGCTCACCGGCCAGCCGAACGCCATGGGCGGCCGCGAGATGGGCTACATGGGGCCCGGACTGCCCGGTCAGCGCTCGGTGCTCGTCGACGACGAGCGGACCTTCACCGAGGAGCTGTGGGGGCTGGAGCCGGGCACGCTGCGTACGGACGGGGCGGGGCTCGGGACGGTCGAACTGTTCCGGCGGATGGCCGACGGCGACATCAAGGCGTGCTGGGTGATCTGCACCAACCCGGTCGCCTCCGTAGCCAACCGCCGCACCGTCGTCGAGGGGCTGAGCGCGGCCGAGTTCGTCGTCGTCCAGGACGTGTTCGCCGAGACCGAGACCACCGCGTACGCGGACGTGGTGCTGCCCGGAGCCCTGTGGACGGAGGCCGAGGGCGTCCTCGTCAACAGCGAGCGCAACCTCACCCTCGCCCAGCAGGCCATCGACCCGCCCGGCGAGGCGATGCCCGACTGGCAGATCATCGCGCGCGTGGCGTGCGCGATGGGGTACGAGGAGGCCTTCACCTACGACGGTCCCGAGGACGTCTTCGAGGAGATCAAGCGCGCCTGGAACCCGAAGACCGGCTACGACCTGCGCGGGGTCACCTATGAGCGGCTGCGCGCCACACCGGTGCAGTGGCCCGCCCCGACCGCCGACGGCCCCGACCGCAACCCGATCCGGTACGTGTCCGAGGACGGCGGCGGCCCGGTGTTCCCGACGGCGAGCGGGCGAGCCGTCTTCCACGCGCGCCCGCACCTCCCGGGCGCCGAGATGCCCGACGACGACTTCCCGTTCGTGCTCAACACCGGGCGGCTGCAGCACCAGTGGCACACCCTCACCAAGACGGGGAAGGTGGCCAAGCTCAACAAGCTCAACCCGGCGCCGTTCGTGGAGGTGCACCCCGAGGACGCGGAACGCCTCGGCATCACCGAGGGCGACGGGGTCGAGATCGCCTCGCGGCGCGGCCGGGCGGTGCTGCCCGCCGTGGTGACCGACCGGGTGCGGCCGGGCTGCTGCTTCGCGCCCTTCCACTGGAGCGATCTGTACGGCACGGATCTGAGCATCAACGCGGTGACCAGCGACGCGGTCGACCCGATCTCGCTCCAGCCCGAGTTCAAGGTGTGCGCGGTGTCGCTGACGAAGTCGGCGGTGGAGCCGGCACGGCCCGTGATGCCGGGGACGGCCGCCAGGCTGGGCGGGACGTCGGCAGCCGGCGACGGTTCGGGCGGCGCGGCGGCGAGCCTGTCCGGGACGGTGGGAACGCTCGTTTCGGCCGGTGCGATGGCAGCGGTGGGCGCGAGCAGCGCGATGGGAGCCGCCAGCGCGTCGGGAGCGGCCACCACGACAGGCGCAAGCGGCACGGCAGGGGCGCTCGGCACGGGCACCGCGCTCCTCGACGCCCCCACGCCCCTCCCCCACGCCGTCCCCGCCCAGCGCACGGCCCCCGACGCACACCTGGCGGCCGGCCAAGTAGCCGCTCCGGCCGCCTTGTTCGGACTCGGGGCGCCTCCGCCGGTCCTCACCGAGCAGGAACGCCAGTATCTCGCCGGTTTCCTGGCCGGACTGGAGACGGGTGCGCCCGGCATCCCCGTACTGCCACCGACGGCACCGTTCAGCGAGGAGCACGCGCTCTGGGTGAACGGGGTGCTGGCCGGGATGTACTCGCGCACGACCCCGCGCACGGCCCCCGCTCCCGCACCCGTCGCACAGCTTCCCGACCCCCGGGGCCGTGACGTGCTCCTGCTGTGGGCTTCGCAGACCGGCAACGCCGAGCAGCTCGCGGCGGCCGGCGCCGAGCAGCTCGCCGCCGCCGGACACCGCGTCCGGCTCGTCGCCATGGACGACGCCACCCCGGACACGCTGCCCGCCGACGCCGAGGTGCTGCTGATCACCAGCACCACCGGGGACGGCGAGGCGCCCGACAACGGCGCCGCGTTCTGGGACGCGCTGACGGACGAGGGGGCTCCGCGTCTGGAGGGGCGCCGCTACGCGGTCCTGGCGTTCGGGGACTCGTCCTACGACGAGTTCTGCGGACACGGCCGGCGCCTGGACCAGCGACTGGCCGAGCTGGGCGCGGTACGGCTGCTGCCCCGCACCGACTGCGAGCCGGACTTCGAGGACCGGGCCCAGGAGTGGATCGGCGGGGTGCTGGCCAAGCTGGAGGAGCTGTCGGCCGCTGCCGCCACGGCTCCCGGCGCGGCAGCCGGTCACCCGGCGGACGGTTCGGCCGCCGGCCACCCGCCGGACGCGGCCCTGGGTGCCCCCGGCACCCGCGCCCCGGGCGCGCCCGGAAATACGTCCGGCGAATTCGTCGATGGCCGGGAACTCGCGGCGCTCACCGCCCGTTCACCGGGCACAGCGACATCCTCGGTCCTCAACACCACCACCACTCCTCCTAGTTCCGGGACGACCCGACCCCAGGGCGCCCCGGCCACCTCTCTCCCCACCGTCCCGCTCCCCAGCTCCCGTGCCGCCGCCATCACGGCCCGGCTGACGGGGAACTCACTGCTCAGCCTCCCCGGGTCGAGCAAGGAGGTGCGGCGGTTCACCTTCGACACCCGCGCGAGCGACATCCCGCTCACCTACGCGGCCGGGGACGCGCTCGGCGTGCACCCGGTCAACTCACCCGATCTGGTGGCCGAGTGGCTGGCAGTCACCGGGTTGGACTCCACCACGCCCGTCGAGATCGGCGGGGTCGGCGAGGTCCCGTTCGGTACGGCGCTGTACGAACACCTGGACATCACCCGGGTCGGCCCCGACCTGCTCAAGTTCGTGGCCGAGCGGACCCATGACCGCCGACTGAAGGACTTGCTGCGCGCCGACAACAAGTGGCAGCTGGCGCAGTGGTCCTGGGGCCGCCAGGCGGTGGACGTGGTGGCCGAGCACGGGGTGCGCGCGAGCGCGGCCGAGTGGGCGGGCGTCCTGCGCGGCCTGCGTCCCCGGCTGTACTCGATATCGTCCAGCCCGCTGACCGACCCGCACGAGGTGTCCCTGACGGTCTCGGTCGTCCGGTACGAGAACCGCCTGGGCCACCCGCGCGCGGGCGTCTGCTCAGCGCTGCTCGCGGACGCGCCGCCGGACGCGCCGGTGCCGGTGTACGTCCAGCGCACCCGGCACTTCCGCCCGCCCACCGACCCTGGGACGCCGATGGTGATGGTCGGCCCCGGCACCGGGGTCGCGCCGTTCCTCGGTTTCCTCTACGAGCGCCGCGCCCTGGGCCACTCCGCCCCGAACTGGCTGTTCTTCGGCGAGCAGCACCGTGCCACCGATTTCTACTACGAGGACGAACTGACCAAGCTGAGCGCGGAGGGCACGCTCACACGCCTGGACACCGCGTTCTCCCGCGACCAGCGCGCCAAGGTGTACGTGCAGGACCGGATGCGCGAACACGGCCCGCTGCTGTGGTCCTGGCTCCAGGAAGGGGCGCACTTCTACGTGTGCGGCGACGCCTCCCGGATGGCCAAGGACGTCGACCGGGCGCTGCGCGACATCGCGATGACGCACGGGGGGATGGACGAGGAGTCGGCGGCGGCGTACCTGAAGCGGCTGACGGCGGGGAAGCGGTACGTCCGGGACGTGTACTGAGACGGTCCAACCCGAACCCCGAACCCCAAACCGTACGAACGGCGGACAACGCCACAGCCCGGCCTCCCCCACGCGCGTTCACGCGCGCGATGGACTCTCCGGGAGGCCCAACTATAGATTCGGGGAGATCGTCTGGAAGATCGGCAAGGTTCAGCAAGGCCCCGGAAGGAACCCCGCACATGGGTCGCAGCACGACCAGCGCACTCCCGCCCACCGGCGCCGAGGCCGACCACGTCCTGTCGGCTGTCCACGGCCGCGCCGCGCACCTCACCCTGAACCGGCCGAAGGCGCTCAACGCGCTGACCCACGCCATGGTCCGCCGGATCGACGAGGCGCTGACGGCATGGGAGCACGACCCGGACGTGGAGACGGTCGTCCTCACGGGCGCCGGTGAACGCGGCCTCTGCGCGGGCGGCGACATCCGCGCGATCTACGAGGACGCCCGCGCGGGCGGCACGGCCTCGGCGGACTTCTGGCGGGACGAGTACCGCCTCAACGCCCGGATCGGCCGCTGGCCCAAGCCGTACGTGGCGGTGATGGACGGCATCGTGATGGGCGGCGGGGTCGGGGTCTCGGCCCACGGCAACGTCCGCGTGGTCACCGAGCGCTCGCGCGTCGCCATGCCCGAGACGGGGATCGGCTTCGTTCCCGACGTGGGCGGCACGTATCTGCTCAGCCGCGCCCCCGGCGAACTGGGCTCCCATCTGGCCCTCACGGGCGCTCAGGTGGGGGCGGCGGACGCGCTGCTGTGCGGGCTGGCGGATCACTACGTCCCCTCGTCGCGACTCGGGGACTTCCTGGCAGAGCTGTCGAGCACCCCCGTAGCGGAAGTGCTCCCCCGCCACACCCATCAACCCCCGCCGGGCGAGCTGGTCGCACACCGTGACTGGATCGACCATTGCTACGCGGCGGACACGGTGGAGGAGGTCGTGGACCGGCTGCTCGCCTCGGGCGTCCAGGAGGCGAAGCAGACGGCCGAGACACTCCTGGCGAAGTCCCCCACGTCCCTGAAGGTCACGCTGGCGGCCATGCGGCGGGCCCGCGCGCTGCCCGCCCTGGAGGCGGTCCTGACCCAGGAGTACCGCGTCTCCTGCGCGGCCCTGAGCTCCCCGGACCTGGTCGAGGGGATCCGCGCCCAGGTCATCGACAAGGACCGGGACCCGAAGTGGAGTCCGGGGACGCTGGGGGAGGTCGGGGACGGGGATGTGGAGAGGTTCTTCGGCGGGACGGACGCCGGGGAACGGAAACCCCTGTTCACGTCCGGTAGTTGAGGGAGGAGAGCCGTCCTCAGCACGTCTTCAGGACTTCCTCGGGCACGGGTGTCTGCGGAACCAGAAGAACCTACGGAACCAGAACAACCTTGCCGACCACGGTGCCGGATTCGGCCAGCCGTACCGCTTTCCCGACCTCGGTGAGCGGGATGCGCGCGGCGACCTGGGGGATCAGTCGGCCGTCGGCGAGGAGGGCCAGGACCTGGGTGAGGTCGGTGTGCAGCTTGGCGCGGAAGGTGGCGAGGCGGCGGCGTCCGGCCCAGATGTTGTAGAAGTGGGCGCCCTTGCCGCTCGGCAGGGCGTTCCAGAGTGCCAGGCGGGCGAAGAGCTTGAGGACCGGCGCCTTCGAGGAGCCCTCGACGTCGCGGGTCGAGGCGCTGCCGTACGAGACGAGGGTGCCCTTGGCGGCGAGCAGGCGGTAGGAGGCGACGATGCCCTCGCCGCCGACGTGGTCGAACACCGCGTCGTATCCCTGCGGGGCGTGGGCGCGCAGTCGGGCGTCCATGTCGGGGGCGCGGTAGTCGACGGGGACGGCCCCCAGGGCCCGCACGGCATCGTGGTGCTTGGCCGAGGCGGTGCCGACTACCCGGGCGCCTGCGATACGGGCGAGCTGGACGAGCGTGGAGCCGACACCGCCGTTCGCGCCGTGGACGAGGACGGTGTGTCCGGGGCGCACCTTCGCCAGGCGGTGGAGCATCTGCCAGGCGGTGATGCCGTTGACCACGAACGTCTCCGCGTCGGCGGAGTCGACCGCGTCGGGCACCTCGGTCAGGTCGCCGGCGTCGACGGTGACGTGGCTGGCCCAGGCCCCGGTCTTGGTCAGGACGGCGAAGCGCCGCCCCAGCAGTCCGCCGGGAACGCCCTCCCCCACCTCGACGGCCCGTCCGACGAGGTCGTAGCCGGGGACAAAGGGGAAGGGCGGCTGGTCGTAGTACTTTCCGCGGCGCATCTGCTGCTCGGCGAAGGAGATTCCCGCAGCCTCCATCACCAGCACGACCTGTCCGGGGCCGGCCGGGCGGGCGGGCCGCGTGCGGACCTGGATACCGTCCGGCTCGACGATGCCCGGCAGCACCGCTTCGGTGACGGGGGTGGGGGTGGAGGTGGAGGTGGTGTCGATGGTGCTGTCGGCGGAGATGCGGGGCTGGGAGTCGTCCATGGTCTTGAGCTCCTTGTCGGTGTCGAGTGAGACGTAGTGGTGGTGATGGGGTGATGGGAGGGCGTGGGCGTGGTGAGGTGGGCAGGCGTCGGGACGACCGCCAGGCTTCGCATGTCGAATGAGCCCCACCGGAAGAATGTGTGGTCGACCACTCACTCTGGACCTTAAAAGCCGCGCCCCGAAGTGCGTCGAGGCGAGGCGGCCCTGCCGGCGGCACGGCTCAGTAGTGGGTGATCCCGGCCGTGAGCGTGCGGGTCCAGGGTGCGGAGACCGCCTCGGCGTCGAGGGAGACCAGGAGGTGGCAGAGCATGCCGGTGGCGAAGAACTGCTGAACCTGTTCGTCACTCCCCCCCGAGGCACCGCGGACGTACTCGACGGTGCGGGCGTACCCCGCCCGTACCGCCTCCCGGATCGCGGGCTCGGAGACAGCCGCCGCCTGGGCGTGCAGCTGGACCAGCATGAGGTCGTTGTCGCTGATCAGGCGGGCGTAGGCGTCACCCATGGAGGCGAGGACCGTTTCGGGGGCGCTGCTCTCGGCGTTCGCCGCGCCGCCTTCCAGGGCCGCGCGGACCCGGACGAAGCAGTGTTCGACGACCGCGGTGAACAGCGCTTCCTTGTTCGGGAAGAGGCGGTAGACGTAGGCCTGCGAGATACCTGCGGCCTTGGCGACCTCGGTCGTGGTGGTCCCGAAGTACCCGCGGGCCGCGAACGCCCCGATGGCCGTATGCAGCACCGTGCCGCGGCGCTCTTCGGCTGTGGAGAGTTGTCGGCGTTCCGTCTTCATGTGAGTACTCAACCACTCACTGAAGCAGGGGTCAAGCGCAAGGGCACGGCACGACCGTCCTCCTCGCGCGCCCGAGCCCCTGCGGACCTGCCTCTCCCCCGGCCGGAACGCCGGGGGAGAGGCAGGGAAACCGCAAGGGGAAGGGGCAGAAGAGCAGAAGCACCCGCAGCCTTAGCCGCAGAAGCAGGCTCAGCCGCAGCCGCTCAGGCGTCCTCGCGTACCGGCTCCAGGATCGCCACGCACTCCACATGATGCGTGACCGGGAACAGATCGAACGCCCGGAGCGTCCGCACCTTGTAGCCGCCCTCCGCGAAGTACGCCAGGTCCCGGGCCAGGGCCGCCGGGTCGCAGGCCACGTACGCGATGCGGCGTGCGCCCAGGCCCGACAGGTAGCGGACCGTCTGCTTGCCCGCGCCGGCCCGCGGCGGGTCCAGGACGATCAGGTCCGCTTCGGTGATCTTCGTGCGGGGCAGGACCTGCTCGACCTTGCCCTGTTCGACGCGGACCCGCGGCAGGTCCGCCAGGTTGTGGCGGGCGTCCTCCACCGCGCGCTTGGAGGACTCGATGCCCAGCACCGCGCCCTGCTCGCCGACCCGCTCCGCGATCGCGCCCGCGAAGAGGCCGACGCCGCAGTACAGGTCGAGCGCCATCTCGCCCTTGCGCGGCATCAGGCCCTGCATCACGGCCTTGACCAGGGTGTCGGCCGCCTTCGGGTGGACCTGCCAGAAGCCGCCCATGCCCACCCGGTACGTACGCTCGTCCGCCCGCTCGCGCACGAACGCGCGGCCGTGGACGCGGTGGACGCCGCCGTCCTTCTCCTCCACGCGCAGGACCGAGACCGGCTTGTCGAGTTCGACGAGGGGGAGGCGGCCGCCCGGGCGCGGGGTCAGGACCACCTGGCGGTCGTGCGAGCCCGTCGCCGCGATCGCCTCGATGGACTCCATCTGCGGCCACTCGCGCTTCTCGACGCCCAGCTCGCTGACGCCGGGCGCCGCGATCATGCAGTGGTCGATGATCTGGACGTCGTGCGAGCGGTGCTTGCGCAGACCGGCCCGGCCGTCCTCGTCGATGGCGTACTGGACGCGGGTGCGCCAGGCCGGGACCTCGCCCGCGGGGAGCTTGTCGCCCTCGGCGGGCATGACCGTGCCGTCCCAGCCGGCCTCCTCGGGCGTCAGCCCGGCCAGCCGGCGTAGCTGCTCGGTGATGACCTCGCCCTTGAGGCGGCGCTGGGCGCCCGGCTTGGCGTGCTGCCAGTCGCAGCCGCCGCACTTGCCGGGACCCGCGAACGGGCACGGTGCCTCGACGCGGTCCTTGGAGGCGGAGAGGATCTCGATCGCGTCCGCGCGCAGATAGCGGGAGTCCTCGTCGCCCTCGGTGACGCGCGCGACGATCCTCTCGCCCGGCAGCGCGTGCCTGACGAACAGCACCCGGCCCTGCTCCGTGCGGGCGATGCAGTGCCCGCCGTGCGCCACGGGGCCGACCTCGACCTCGTACTCCTGCCCGACCAGCGAAGCCGAGGACGGGGACGAAGACGAGGACGAGGACTCAGGCTCGTTCTGCATGAGGGCGGGACTCCAGGGTGCCAAGGGGAAACGGGGAAGGGGGCCGCCGTCCCCGTAAAGGACCGTTCACAGGTCCCGTACGGACGGCAGCCCCCCAGTCTACGTCCCCGTGGGGACAGGACCAGCCGCTCAGCCCTTGCCGGTCGGCTCCTTCGGCCGGTGCGCGGAGACCGGGCCCCGCCGCACCGAACCCGGCGCGTTCCACTCCTGCCGCTTGCGGGCCCGCTTCTTGGCGACCTCGGAGGACTGGAGCTGGTACGGGACCGACGTCACCATCACGCCGGGCGTGAAGAGCAGGCGGCCCTTCAGGCGCAGCGCGCTCTGGTTGTGCAGCAGGTGCTCGTACCAGTGGCCGACCACGTACTCGGGGATGTAGACGCTGACCGCGTCGCGCGGGCTCTCGCGCCGCAGGCCCTTGACGTACTCGATGACCGGGCGGGTGATCTCGCGGTACGGCGAGTCGATGATCTTCAGGGGGACGTCGATGCCGCGCCGGTCCCACTCGTCCTTGAGCGCCTTCGTCTCGGCCGCGTCGACGCTGACGCTGATCGCCTCAAGCTGGTTGGTGTGCAGCAGCTTGGCGTAGGCGAGGGCGCGCAGGGTCGGCTTGTGGAGCTTGGAGACCAGGACGACGGAGTGGACGCGCGAGGGGCGGACGTACTCGTCGGGGCGCTCCTCGGCCGCCGCGATCTCCTCGGCCACCTTGTCGTAGTGCTTGCGGATCGCGGTCATCGTTCCGTAGAAGATCACCATGCCGAGCAGCGCGACCCAGGCTCCGTGGGTGAACTTCGTGGCGAGCACCACGACCAGGACCAGGCCGGTGAAGAAGGCGCCGAAGGTGTTGATCGCGCGACTGCGGACCATGTGGCGGCGCTTGGCCGGGTCCTGCTCGGTGGCGAGGTGGCGGTTCCAGTGCCGGACCATGCCGGTCTGGCTCAGGGTGAAGGAGACGAAGACGCCGACGATGTAGAGCTGGATCAGCCGGGTCGAGTCGGCGCCGTAGATCACCACGAGCAGGATCGCGGCGCCCGCCAGCAGCACGATGCCGTTGGAGAACGCGAGGCGGTCGCCGCGGGTGTGCAGCTGGCGCGGCAGGTAGCGGTCCTGGGCGAGGATCGAGCCGAGCAGCGGGAAGCCGTTGTACGCGGTGTTCGCGGCCAGGAACAGCACGAGCGCGGTGGCCGCGGCGAGGATGACGAAGAGGAAGTTGCCCTTGCCGAAGACGGCCTCGGCGACCTGGGAGATCACCGGGTTCTGGACGTAGCCGGAGCCGACCGGGACGCCGTTGTGCAGCAGGTCGGTGGCGGGGTTCTCGGCCATCCGCACCTTGGTCACCATGGCAAGCGCGATGATGCCGCAGAACATGGTGACCGCGAGGGCGCCCATCAGGGCCAGCGTGGTCGCGGCGTTCTTCGACTTGGGCTTGCGGAAGGCCGGGACGCCGTTGCTGATCGCCTCGACGCCGGTGAGCGCGGCACAGCCGGAGGAGAAGGCGCGCAGCAGCAGGAAGACGAGCGCGAAGCCCGCCAGGCCCTGGTGCTCGGCGTGGATCGTGTAGTCGGCCGTCGGGGCCCTCATGGTGTGGTCGAGGACCAGGCCCTTGAAGGCGCCCCAGGCGACCATGACGAAGACGCCGCCCACGAAGACGTACGTGGGGATGGCGAAGAGCTTGCCGGACTCCTTGACCCCGCGCAGGTTCATCAGGGTCAGCAGGACGATCACGACGACCGCGCACAGCACCTTGTGCTCGACGACGAACGGGACGGCCGAGCCGAGGTTCTCGATGCCGGAGGCGATCGAGACGGCGACGGTCAGGACGTAGTCGACGAGGAGCGCGCTGGCGACGGTGAGTCCGGCCTTGGGCCCCAGGTTGGTGGTGGCGACCTCGTAGTCACCGCCGCCACTGGGGTACGCGTGCACGTTCTGCCGGTACGAGGCGACCACGGTGAACATCAGCACCACGACCGCGACGGCGATCCAGGGGCTGTAGTGGTACGCCGACACACCCGCCACGGACAGCACCAGGAGGACTTCTCCGGGTGCGTACGCAACGGACGAGAGGGGGTCGGACGCGAAGACGGGGAGCGCGATGCGCTTGGGGAGGAGCGTTTCTCCCAGCTTGTCGCTGCGCAGCGCCCGGCCGATCAGGATCCGTTTGGGCACGTCGGTCAGTTTGGACACAACAGAGAAGCGTAAGGGCATCGTGTTGACGCGGCCCACCCGCCACCCCCCATCCGCACGAGAGAGCCGCCCACACGGCCGTGGCGGGGAGCCGGCCGGGTCCGCGCGGCGCCCCGGAGGCCGCCTGGTCGGGCTCCGGGTGCAGCCGTCGGAGGCGGGGACCCGGGCTCCGGAGGCGGGGACACGGGCTCCGGCTTCGTCTCCGATTCCGCTCCGGCCTCGGCCCCGGCCCCGGCCCCGGCCCCGGCCCCGGCCCCGGCGGATGATCCCGGAGGGTGATCCCGGACACCTCCCGCGCCGCCGGGCGCGCCGCGGGCCCGGTGACGGCGGGCGGTGGGCGGTGGGCGGCGCTCGGCGGCGTGTCCGGACGCGGGCATTCCGCGCGGGCCGGACGCCATCGGTGCCGGCCGGAGTGAACGCCCTCCCGCTTCCGCGCGTCTCAGCCTGCGCGACGGGTGTGCGGCGGGGCACCGTCCGGTGGGATGCTCACCGACTGCGCCGGGGGAAGTACCGACGCTGGTGAGTGCATCGCGCCGTGAGCCGCATAAGCTCGTCACCGGGCAACGCCGAGAAGGAAGTATGTGAGGGGACGTGCACATCGTCATCATGGGCTGCGGGCGAGTGGGAGCCGCTCTCGCGCAGACCTTGGAGCAGCAGGGGCACACGGTCGCCGTCATCGACCAGGACCCCACGGCCTTCCGCCGGCTCGGTTCCGGGTTCAGCGGGCGCCGGGTCACCGGCGTCGGCTTCGACCAGGACACCCTGCGTGAAGCGGGGATCGAGGAGGCCGGCGCGTTCGCGGCGGTCTCCAGCGGCGACAACTCCAACATCATCGCGGCCCGCGTGGCCCGGGAGATGTTCGGCATCGAGAACGTCGCGGCCCGCATCTACGACCCGCGCCGCGCCGAGGTGTACCAGCGGCTCGGCATCCCGACGGTCGCCACGGTCCGCTGGACCGCCGACCAGATGCTGCGGCGGCTGCTGCCGTCCGGCGCGGAGCCGCTGTGGCGCGACCCGAGCGGCGCCCTCCAGCTGGCGGAGGTGCACACCTCCGCGGCCTGGATCGGCCACAAGGTCAGCAAGCTGCAGGAGGAGACGGGCGTGCGCGTCGCCTTCCTCACCCGGCTGGGCGAAGCGGTACTGCCCAGCTCCCAGACGGTTCTGCAGGAAGGCGACCTCGTCCACGTGATGATGCGCACGGACGAGATCGAAAAGGTGGAGGCGGCCTTCGCCCAGGGTCCCGAGGAGGGCGGTCACTGATGCGCGTCGCGATTGCCGGGGCCGGCGCGGTGGGTCGTTCCATCGCGGGCGAGCTGCTGGAGAACGGTCACGAGGTGCTCCTCGTCGACAAGGCGCCCACCGCCATCTCGGTGGAGCGGGTGCCGCAGGCGGAGTGGCTGCTCGCCGACGCCTGCGAGATCACCTCGCTGGACGAGGCGGCGCTCCAGCGCTGCAACGTGGTCATCGCGGCCACCGGCGACGACAAGGTGAACCTGGTCGTCTCGCTGCTCGCGAAGACCGAGTACGGCGTGCCGCGTGTGGTCGCCCGGGTCAACAACCCGAAGAACGAGTGGCTGTTCAACGAGTCGTGGGGCGTGGACGTCGCCGTCTCGACCCCGCGTCTGATGTCGGCGCTGGTCGAGGAGGCCGTGAGCGTCGGCGATCTCGTACGGCTGCTGCGCTTCAGCCACGGGGACGCCAACCTCGTCGAGCTGACGCTGCCGCCGGAGTCGGCGCTCGCGGGCACCCAGGTCGGGGATGTGGCCTGGCCGCAGGACACCTCGCTGGTGACGATCATCCGCGGTACGCGGGTGCTCACGCCGCAGCCCGAGGAGACCCTGGAGGCCGGTGACGAGCTGCTGTTCGTGGCCGCGCAGGCGCGCGAGGAGCAGCTGGAGGACCTGCTGTCGGTCCGGCGGGACGACGTGGCGAGCTGACGCCCCCGCTCACGGCGGGAAGGGGCGGGGAGTACGTCAGGTACACCCCGCCCCTTCCTTGTGGCGTCTTCCTTGTGGCGGGTCACCGGGGAGGTGGCCGGGCCGCCGCAGAGGAGGCCGGGGCCGGTCGGGCGGTTCCCCGCGCCCCGTTGAGGCGTGTGACAGGGGGCCCGGGGTGCGTATCGCGCACCCCGGGCCCCCTGTCACGTCGTCAGCTCCCGGCCGCCTCGGCGGCCTTCGCGGCCTTCGCGGCCTTCGCCGCTTCCTCCTCGGCCTCCATCTCCGCGAACACGTCGATGGGCGGCGGGGCCTTGGCCAGGAAGATCCAGGTCAGCCAGACGGCCAGCAGGAACGGCGGGATCTTCAGGGCGATCAGCACCCAGCCGAGCTGGGAGGTGTTGGCCCACCAGTAGAGCGGGAAGAGGATCGCGCACTTGGCTAGCAGGATCAGGCCCCAGGCCCAACTCGCCTTGGCGTACGCCTTCTTGCGGCCGGGGTTCCGGGTGCGCCAGGACAGGTTCTCCTTGAAGACCGGTCCCAGCATCAGACCGATCAGGGGGACGCCGAAGAGCGTCGTCACCAGGTAGGCCAGCGCCAGGCCCAGGGTGTAGAGCATGCCCGGCAGGTAGAAGTCCTTGGCGTTGCCGGTCATCATCGCGAAGACCACGCCGAAGGCCACGCCGAAGACGCCGCTGAAGGCGTGCTTGACGGTGTCCTTGCGGACCAGCCGGACCACCACGAGCAGCAGCGACACCGCGACGGCGGCGATCGCCGAGCTGTGCAGGTCCTTGTTGACCGTGAAGATCGAGACGAAGAGGAGCCCGGGCAGGCAGGTCTCCACCATGCCCCGGATCCCGCCGAACGCCTCGAAGAGCGCGGCTTCGGTGACGGCTCTGGCGTCGGCGTCACCGCGCGCGTGCCGGGCGTGCGGGGCGGCGGTCGTGGTGGTCGGCTTGTCGGCTGACGTCACCGGCTACTCCTGTCCGAGTGGTCGGAGTTCGTATTTGGGGTTGAACAGCACCCGCCGGCCGTGGCTCATCGAGATCCGGCCCGAGGCGATCAGCTTGCGGCCCGGCTCTATGCCCACGATCGAGCGCCGTCCCAGCCACACCACGTCCAGCGGGGCGGTCCCGTCGAAGAGCTCGGCCTCCAGCGCCGGGACGCCCGCCCTCGGGCGCAGGGTGACCGTCCGCAAGGTACCAGTCACCTTGACTATCTGGCGGTCGTCGCAGTCGGAGATGCGGGTGCACCCCGTGGCCTGCGTGTCCTCCTGCAGTTCCGCGGAGTGCAGATCCTCCTGCGAGGTGGACAGCCGGTCGAGCATCCGGCGGAAGCGCCCCGCGGGCTTCTCGGTTCGAAGGTCAGCACTCATACAGAAAGCGTACCGGCCCCCGCCGACACGGGAGGTGCCCGCGCCCGGCCCCGCCGGGGCCGCCGCGCGGCGGTCACCGCACGGGCACGGCCGCTCACCGCTCGAAGCGGTAGCCCATGCCCGGCTCGGTGATGAAGTGGCGCGGGTGCGAGGGATCGCGCTCCAGTTTCCGGCGCAGCTGCGCCATGTAGACGCGCAGATAGTTCGTCTCCGTCCCGTAGGAGGGGCCCCAGACCTCCTGGAGGAGCTGCTTCTGGCTGACCAGCCGGCCGGTGTTGCGCACGAGCACTTCGAGCAGGTGCCACTCGGTGGGCGTGAGGCGTACGTCCCGGCCCTCCCGGTTGACCTTCTTGGCAGCCAGGTCGACGGTGAAGGCCTCGGTCTCCACCGTCACCACGTCGTCGGCGCCCTCGCCGCCGACCGGTTCGGCGCGGCGGACGGCCGCCCGCAGCCGGGCGAGCAGCTCGTCCATGCCGAAGGGCTTGGTGACGTAGTCGTCGGCGCCCGCGTCCAGCGCCTCGACCTTCTCGTCGGAGGTGTGGCGGGCCGAGAGGACCAGGATCGGCACCCGGGTCCAGCCGCGCAGCCCCCTGATCACCTCGACGCCGTCCATGTCGGGCAGACCGAGGTCGAGGACCACCACGTCGGGGTGGCGGGCCGCCGCGAGCTGGAGGGCACTCGCCCCGTCGGGGGCCGCGTCCACTTCGTATTTCCTCGCCTTGAGGTTGATCACGAGGGCGCGGACGATCTGCGGCTCGTCGTCCACCACGAGCACCCGGGTCATGCGGGTCCTGCTTTCTGTCGAAGGGCCGTACGTCACGAGGCGGCCCGGGCGGAGGGGCCGGCGACGGCCGGGCGGGGGCCGGGGGACGCCGCCCGGAGGGTGAGGACCATGGTCATGCCGCCGCCGGGGGTGTCCTCGGCGGTGAGGGTGCCGCCCATCGACTCGGCGAAGCCGCGGGCCACCGCGAGCCCGAGTCCCACGCCGGCGCCGCGCGGGGCGTCGCCGTACCGCTGGAAGGGCTCGAAGATCCGTTCCTTGCTCTCGTCGGGGACGCCGGGGCCCCGGTCGGCCACCCGGACCTCCACGCGCTCGCCCAGCGCGCTCGCGGCCACCAGGACGGGCGCGCCCGCGGGGCTGTACTTGACGGCGTTCTCCACGAGGTTGGCGACGGCCCGCTCCAGGAGTCCGGCGTCGACGGCCACCATCGGCAGGCTCTCCGGCACGTCCAGCTCCACGCTGTCCTCGGGGACGCCGCCGAGCGCCATCGGGACCACCTCGTCGAGGTCGGTCTCGCGGATGATGGGGACGACCGTGCCGGTGTTGAGGCGGGACATGTCGAGCAGGTTGCCGACGAGGTGGCCGAGCCGGTCGGCGCCCTCCTCGATGCCCGCGAGGAGTTCGGCCTCGTCGTCCTCGGACCAGTCGACGTCGTCGGAGCGCAGCGAGCTGACGGCGGCCTTGATGGAGGCCAGCGGGGTGCGCAGGTCGTGGCTGACGGCGGCGAGCAGCGCGGTGCGGATGCGGTTGCCCTCGGCGAGCTTGCGGGACTCCTCCGCCTCGTCGACCAGGCGCTGGCGGTCGAGGACGACGGCGGCCTGGGCGGCGAAGGCGCCGAGGACCCGGCGGTCCTCGGCGGGCAGCACCCGTCCGCTCAGGGCCAGCGCCATGTGGTCGCCGACGGGCATGTCGACGTCGGCGTCCTCGGGGCGGGCGACGGGGTGCGGGCCGACGCTGCCCGCGCGGGTCCACGGCTCGACGTCGCCGGCTCGCTCCAGGAGGGCGACGGACTCCATGGCGAAGGTCTCGCGGACCCGTTCCAGGAGCGCGTCGAGCGCGGTCTCGCCGCGCAGCACGCTGCCCGCGAGGAAGGAGAGGATCTCGGACTCGGCGCGCAGCCGGGCCGCCTGGTGGGTGCGGCGGGCCGCGAGGTCGACCACGGAGGCCACCGAGACCGCCACCAGGAAGAAGATCGCGATGGCGAGGAAGTTCTTGGGGTCCGCGATGGTGATCCGGTGCAGCGGCGGGGTGAAGTAGTAGTTCAGCAGGAACGAGCCGAAGGCCACCGAGGCGAGCGCCGGGAGCAGTCCGCCGAGCAGGGCCGCGGCGACGGTGAGCGTCAGGAAGAGCAGCATGTCGTTGGCGAGCCCGAGGTCCGCGTCGACGTTGGTCAGCAGCAGCGTGAGCAGCGCCGGTCCGGCCATGCCCGTGAGCCATCCCGCGACGCTGCGGGCCCGTCCGAGCCGGGCGCCGCGCGTTACCGGCAGGCCGCGCCCCTTGGCGGCCTCCTCGTGGGTGACGATGTGGACGTCGAGGTCGGGCCCGGACTCGCGGGCGACGGTCGCGCCGACGCCCGGTCCGAAGACGTACTGCCAGCTCTTGCGGCGGCTGGAGCCGAGGACGATCTGGGTGGCGTTGACGCCCCGGGCGAACTCCCTCAGGGAGGCGGGGATGTCGTCGCCGATGACGTGGTGAAACGTTCCGCCCAGGTCTTCGACCAGGGTGCGCTGGATGGCCAGCTCCTCGGGCGAGGCCGCGGTCAGCCCGTCGCTGCGCGCCACGTACACCGCCAGGATCTCGCTGCCGGAGCCCCGGGCGGCCATCCGGGCCGCGCGCCGGATCAGGGTGCGGCCCTCGGGCCCGCCGGTCAGGCCGACGACGATCCGCTCCCGGGCCTGCCAGGTGGAGCGGATGCCGTGCTCGCCCCGGTACTGCTGGAGGTATTCGTCGACCCGGTCCGCGACCCACAGCAGCGCGAGTTCGCGCAGGGCGGTGAGGTTGCCGGGGCGGAAGTAGTTGGACAGGGCCGCGTCGACCTTGTCGGAGGTGTAGACGTTGCCGTGCGCCATCCGGCGGCGCAGGGCCTGCGGCGACATGTCGACGAGCTCGATCTGGTCCGCGCGCCGCACCACCTCGTCGGGCACCGTCTCGCGCTGGCGCACGCCGGTTATCGACTCCACGACGTCGCCCAGCGACTCCAGGTGCTGGATGTTGACGGTGGACACCACGTCGATGCCCGCCCGGAGCAGCTCCTCGACGTCCTGCCAGCGCTTGGTGTTGCGCGCGCCGGGGACGTTGGTGTGGGCGAGCTCGTCCACCAGGGCGACGGCGGGCCGCCGCTCCAGGACCGCGTCGACGTCCATCTCGGTGAAGGCCGCGCCGCGGTACTCGATCCCGCGGCGCCCGACCTGCTCCAGGCCGTGCAGCATGACCTCGGTGCGCGGGCGGCCGTGGTGCTCGACGAACGCCACCACGCAGTCGGTGCCGCGTTCCACGCGCCGGTGGGCCTCGGACAGCATCGCGTACGTCTTGCCGACGCCCGGTGCCGCACCGAGGTAGATCCGTAGCCTGCCGCGTGCCATGGCCCCACTGTCCTTCAGAGAACTGCTGCGTGCGCGATGCCGACCTTACGGGCATCTATTCCGGCAAATCGGACGGGGGGTCCGATGGGCCGTCGTATTGACGCGATTCTGATGGGGGTGGGCAGGGCCGGCGGACCGGGCCGGTCAGCCGTGGTCGGTCAGCCGTGGTCGGTGATCCGGCCGTCGCTCAGCTCCAGGACGCGGTCCGCGAGGCCGAGCAGCTGGGTGTCGTGGGTGGCGACCAGGGCGGTCACGCCCTCGCTGCGCACCACCGCGCGCAGCAGCTCCATCACGGCGAGCCCGGTCTCGGCGTCGAGCTGGCCGGTGGGCTCGTCGGCGATCAGGAGCGCGGGCCGGTTGGCGAGCGCCCGGGCGATGGCGACGCGCTGCTGCTGCCCGCCGGAGAGCTCGCCGGGTCGCTGCTCGGCGTGGTCGGCGAGCCCGACCAGGGCGAGGAGCAGCTCCACGCGCGCGTCGCGCTCGCTCGGGTCGGCCTTGCGCAGCCGCAGCGGGACGCCGACGTTCTCGGCGGCCGAGAGGATCGGGATCAGCCCGAAGGACTGGAAGACGAAGCCGATCCGGTCGCGGCGCAGCGCGAGCAGCCCCTCCTCCCCGAGGTCCGCCAGGTCGGTGGAGTCGACGGTGATCCTGCCGCCGTCGGGCCGGTCCAGCCCGCCGACCAGGTTGAGCAGCGTCGTCTTGCCCGATCCGGAGCGCCCCTTGAGGGCGACGAGCTCGCCGCGCGGCACCTCGAAGGACACCCCGCGCAGCGCGTGGACGGCGGCGGCGCCCTCGCCGTAACTGCGGCGCAGGTCCTCCACGCGGACCATCGGCCCGGTGCCCGGCTGCTCGGCCACGGCCGTGCCGTGACCGCTGGTGCTCTCGCTCATGCCCGCTCCCCCGTACGTCTGTTCCCCGGCCGCGCCAGTATGTGCAGCGGGCACCGTCACGGGCAACGCCCACGGGCCGGAAAACGCCGACGGGCCGCGCCCCGGAGAGGGACGCGGCCCGTCGAAGGACCGGTGGGGGTCAGCGCACCTCGGTGATCTCCGGGCCGCGCTGGAGCTGGCCCATGCCGCCGGAGAAGCGCGAGCCCTCCTGCTCCTCCTGCTGGACACCGTCGGGCATCATCTGCGCGTCGTCGGGGAGCTTCAGGACGATCGGGTCGCGCGGGGCCATCGGGCCCTCGCCGCGCACCACGACCGTGTCCTGGAAGACCTGCTCCAGGAGCCCGGCGGCCTGCGGCTGCACCGCGCCCTGGCCGGAGATGACACCGCGCAGGAACCAGCGCGGGCCGTCCACGCCCACGAAGCGGACCAGCTGGACGCCGTTGGTCCCGTCCGGGAGCTGGACCGGCACCTGGGCGCGCAGCTCCCAGCCCAGCGGACCCTCGACCTCGTCGATGATGCCGCCCTGCTGGGTGATGCCGGAGGCGATCTCCTCGCGGACCTCGCCCCAGATGCCCTCGTTCTTGGGGGCCGCGAAGGCCTGGAGCTGTACGGCGCTGTCGCGCAGCACGACGGTCGCCGCGACGATCGCGTCACCCGCGACCTCGACCCGCAGCTCCATGCCCTCGACCCCGGGGACGAACAGGCCGCCCAGGTCGACCCGGCCGTCGCCGGGCTCGGAGACCTCGGAGACGTCCCAGGGACCGTCCGGCCGGGGCGCCGGCGGCAGGTTCACCCTGCGCGGCTCGTCCCCGTCACCGGCGTGGTCGGCAACGGCGTAGTCGCCGTCTTCAGCGTCGATGCCGTCGACGACCTGCTCGGCCTCGCCCGCCGTCTCGTCGGCGGATCCGCTCTTCTTGCGACGTCCGAACACGTCACTGTCCTTCCCGGTCGGATACGACCGCGTATCGATTCCCACCCTGTTCACTGCCGAAGGCCCTGCCCACGGCGGCATGACCGCCGGTGGAACCGAAGCCCCCCTCGGCCCGCGCCGAGCCGGGAAGCTCCGCCACCTCGTGGAAGCGGACCTTCTCGACCTGCTGGACGACAAGTTGGGCAATCCGGTCGAATCGCTCGAACCGCACGGTCTCGCGCGGGTCGAGATTGACCACGATCACCTTGATCTCCCCACGGTACCCGGCATCCACCGTCCCCGGGGCATTCACCAGGGCGACACCGCAGCGTGCGGCCAGGCCCGACCTCGGGTGCACGAAGGCCGCGTACCCGTCGGGCAGGGCGATACTCACGCCGGTGGGCAGGACGGCCCGCTCCCCGGGGGCGAGTTCGGCGGCCTCGGTGGTGACGAGGTCGGCCCCCGCGTCGCCGGGGTGCCCGTACGCCGGAATCGGCACCTGCGGATCGACTCGGCGGATGAGGACGTCTACGGGGTTACGGCTCACGGGTTCACCTCGAAGGCGCGGGTGCGCCTGACCTGGTCGGGGTCGGACATGACGGCCTCGATCTCCTGCGGGCGGCCGTTCTCGATGAAGTGGTCGACCTTCACCTCGATGAAGAGGGCGTCGGCCCGGACCGCCACCGGCCCGCCGGGGCCGCCTATCCGCCCGGTCGCCGTGGAGTAGATCTTCCGGCCCTCGACGGCGGTCACCTCGGCCTCCAGGAACAGCACGGTGTCCACCGGCACGGGCCGGACGAAGTCGGTCTCCAGCCGGCCGGTCACCGCGATGGTCTGGAGCAGCCAGTTCAGCGAGCCGAGCGTCTCGTCGAGCGCCGTGGCGAGCACCCCGCCGTGCGCGAGACCGGGCGCGCCCTGGTGCGCGGGGCGCACGGTGAACTCGGCGGTGACGGCCACGCCCTCACCGGCCCGCGCCTCAAGGTGCAGTCCGTGGGGCTGTCCGCCGCCGCAGCCGAAGCAGTGCTCGTAGTGCGCGCCGAGCAGTTCGCCCGGGGCGGGCGCGTCGGGGTGCCGGACCGGCGGCTTCGCGTCGGCCGGGGGCGTCAGGGACGCAGATCTAGCAGTCACAGCCGCTGACCTTACCCGCGGTCCGGGGCGCCGGTCGCGCCGTGCCAAGCTTGCTGTCATGCAGCCGAACGCCCCTCAGTACACCGAACGCCTCACCGCCCCCCGCTCCTGGTGGCTGATCGCCGCTCTGGTCGGGGTGGCGTGCGCGCTGATGCTGCTCCCGCTGGGCGGGCTGCCGCTCCTGGCCGGCCTCATCGGCGGGACGGCGGCGGCCGCGGTGGTGGTGAGTTCGTACGGTTCGGTACGGATCCGGGTGGTGGCGGGCACGCTGGTGGCGGGCGACGCCCGCATCCCGGTGACCGCGCTCGGCGAGCCCGAGGTCCTGGACGCGGAGGAGGCCCGCGCCTGGCGGCTGCACAGGGCCGACCCGCGCGCCTTCATGCTGCTGCGCAGCTACATTCCGACGGCGGTACGGGTGGAGATCACCGATCCCGAGGACCCGACCCCGTACGCCTACCTCTCCACGAGGAACCCCGAGGCCCTCAAGGCGGCGCTGGACGGGGTGCGGGCGGGCCTCTGACGACCGCGCCCGGGGTCATGGGCGCCCCGGGGAGGGACAGGCCGCGTCAGCGCCCCAGCTCCTTGGGCGGCTCCCCGGGCCGCAGCGGGTCGGCGGGCTGCTCCAGAGGGGGGAGCGAGGGCAGCGCGTCCCACGGCACCTGGCGCTTGCGCAGGTCCGCCCGGACGTGCGCGGCCACCTTCTTCGTGTCGCGCCGGTTCATCACGGCGCCGACCGCCGCTCCGACCATGAACGGGGTGAGGTTCGGCAGGTTGCGGACCATGCGCTTCATGATCTGCTGGCGCAGCTCCCGCTTCATCTGCCCGCCGAGCGCCACGTTGAGGGTCGCCGGCTTGGTCATCTGCACACCGCGCTCCTCGGTCCAGGACGTCAGATACGCCATGGAGCGCTCTTTGAGATTGCCGGGCGGGCGCATCCCGTAGACCTCGTGGAGCTCGGCGATGAGCTTGAGTTCGATGGCGGCGACGCCGGTGACCTCGGCGGCCAGCTCGGCCGGCATGGCCGGCGGGACGGGGAGCATCGCGGCGGCGCCGACGCCCGCGCCCACCGTGGAGGTGGCGTTCGCCGCGCCCGCGATCAGTTTGTCCGCGATCTCCTCCGGGCCGAGACCGGGGAACTGCCGGCGCAGGGTCGCCAGGTCGCGCACGGGAACGCGCGGGGCGATGTCGATGACGCGGTCGGCGAGGTGGCCGATTCCGGCCCAGGCGCTCGCGCCGCTCTTGCGGATCCCCTTCTTGAGGGCCGGTACGCCCTTGGTGGTGGCGGTGCGCAGGGCGCCCAGGCGTCGGGCCCCGGCCGCGGGCCCCGCCTGGCCGTCCCGTGCCGCTTCGAGCGAGGCCGGTCGGCCCCGCTCGTCCTCGTTGCCGTCTGTGGCAGAGCCCACCGCGGGGAGAGCGGGGGGCTCGGCGGGCGTCTGGACGCCCTCTGCCGGGCCTGTGCCGCTCTGGGACGCCTCGGGCGAACCCGGGGCACCCTTTCTCCGGAACGGTCGCTTCCGGGGCGGTTCGGCGCCTGCCCTGCCTTTCACGGGCTGCCCGATCAGTCGCAGTCGCGGCAGATCGGCTGACCGTTCTTCTCGCGGGCCAGCTGGCTGCGGTGGTGCACGAGGAAACAGCTCATGCAGGTGAACTCGTCGGCCTGCTTGGGCAGGACCCGGACGGCGAGTTCCTCGTTGGAGAGGTCCGCGCCGGGCAGTTCCATGCCCTCCGCGGCCTCGAAGTCGTCCACGTCGACGGCCGAGGCGGACTTGTCGTTCCGCCGGGCCTTCAGTTCTTCAAGACTGTCGGAATCGACGTCGTCGTCGGTCTTGCGTGGGGTGTCGTAGTCCGTTGCCATGTCGCTCTCCCCCTCTGGGTGGTTGCGGTGTCTCCAGCGCACGTAACGCGTGAGAGGCCGGACTTGTGCCCGACCCGAGGCGGAGATTTTGCCTCACATCAAGGTCTGTTACTCAATCGACACCCAGCCGCACTCCTCAAGAGTGATCGTCCTGGATGGCGATCCGGACCGTACACGGTCCGAATGTCGCACTTCACGGGCGTCACCCCGTGTACTTCCCGTGATCTCACCCCCCGGAAACCCGGACTTTTCCCGGTTTTACGGGGGAAGCCTTGATCACGGAGAGTAGATGGCCGGAAATTTGTCCCTGTGATTGATCACACACGGATAACTTCGGAACAGGTCCCGAAAATTCCGCTCAAAGCGAACTTCTCGACGGTGTCGAAAAGCATCTCAGGCAGGCAGGGTGACACGCATCACGAGCCCGCCTCCCTCACGGGGCTCCGCGATGATACGGCCTCCGTGGGCCCGCGCGACCGACCGGGCGATGGACAGGCCGAGTCCGACGCCCTTGTCGCTCCCGGTCCGCTCGGTCCGCAGCCGCCGGAACGGCTCGAAGAGGTTGTCGATCTCGTACGCGGGAACCACCGGCCCGGTGTTCGAGACCACCAGGACCGCCTGGCCGTCCTTGAGCTCGGTGGTGACCGAGACCCAGCCGTCGTCGGGCACGTTGTAGCGCACGGCGTTCTGCACCAGGTTCAGGGCGATCCGCTCCAGGAGCACGCCGTTGCCCTGGACCACCGCGGGCGCCCGCTCGCCGCGGATCTCCACCCCCTTGGCCTGGGCCTCGCCGCGGGCCTGGTCGAGGGCGCGGGTGGCGACCTCGGCCAGGTCGACCGGCTTGCGGTCGACGATCTCGTTCTCGCTGCGGGCGAGCAGCAGCAGACCTTCCACCAGCTGCTCGCTGCGCTCGTTGGTGGCCAGCAGCGTCTTGCCGAGCTGGTGGAGCTCCATGGGCGCACCGGGGTCGGAGAGGTGGACCTCCAGGAGCGTGCGGTTGATCGCCAGCGGGGTCCGCAGCTCGTGCGAGGCGTTGGCGACGAACCGCTGCTGGGCGGTGAAGGCCCGCTCCAGGCGGTCCAGCATGTCGTCGAAGGTGTCCGCGAGCTCCTTGAGCTCGTCGTCCGGGCCGTCCAGCTCGATCCGCCGGGTCAGGTCGGTCCCGGCGACGCGGCGGGCGGTGCGGGTGATCCGGCCCAGCGGCGACAGGACGCGGCCGGCCATCGCGTAGCCGAAGGCGAAGGCGATGACGCTGAGGCCCACCAGCGCCATCAGGGAGCGGGTCAGCAGGTCGTCCAGGGCGCGCTGGCGCTGCTGCGTCATACAGGCGCTGATGGCGTCGTTGAACTCCGTGATGTTGCCCGGTGTGGTCGGGAGCTGGCAGCTCCCGCTCGTCACCGTGACGTTCTGCCCGCCGACGATCTTGAACGGCTGGTTCCCGCCGGTGTGCAGCGCGGAGGCCGCCAGCAGATAGATGATCGACAGCAGCAGGATGCCCGCGATCATGAACATGCCGCCGTACAGCAGCGTCAGCCTTATGCGGATGGTCGGGCGCACCCAGGGGAAGGGCGGTTCGGCGCCCCGGGGGTCCCAGGTGGGCTTCGGTGGCGCCGTGGGTGGCGCCGGCGTCGTCGCCATCGCCGTCAGATCCGGTATCCCGAGCCGGGGACGGTGACGATGACGGGCGGCTCACCGAGCTTGCGGCGCAGGGTCATGACCGTCACACGCACCACGTTGGTGAACGGGTCCGTGTTCTCGTCCCAGGCCTTCTCCAGGAGCTGCTCGGCCGAGACCACCGCGCCCTCGCTGCGCATCAGCACCTCCAGGACGGCGAACTCCTTGGGGGCCAGCTGGATCTCCTTGCCCTCGCGGAAGACCTCGCGGCGGTTGGGGTCGAGCTTGATGCCCGCGCGCTCCAGGATGGGCGGCAGCGGCACGGTCGTGCGCCGGCCCAGCGCCCGCACCCGGGCGGTCAGCTCGGTGAAGGCGAACGGCTTGGGCAGGTAGTCGTCGGCGCCGATCTCCAGGCCCTCCACCCGGTCGCTGACGTCGCCGGAGGCGGTCAGCATCAGGACCCGCGTGGGCATGCCGAGCTCGACGATCCTGCGGCAGACGTCGTCCCCGTGGACCAGGGGCAGGTCCCGGTCGAGCACGACCACGTCGTAGTCGTTGACCCCGATGCGCTCCAGGGCCGCGGCGCCGTCGTACACGACGTCGACCGCCATGGCCTCCCGGCGCAGTCCGGTGGCCACCGCATCGGCGAGCAGCTGCTCGTCCTCGACGACGAGTACGCGCACGGCGCTTTTCCTTCCCTAGTGAGCCCTCGCGGGCCTGCTGATGCCCCGTGGCGCCGGTGGGCCCGCGCGGGCGTTCCTGGGCCCGTACGGGCCGTTCCCTGGGCACGGTGGCAGTGACTGTGCGCTTCCATCCTGCCCCTTACGGCCATAAACCGGCGGTAAGACGGTGCTGCGCCCCGGTGCCGCCCGACCAGCGGATTCCCGGGCCGCCCGGGAATTGCGGGGATTGCCGCGCGAGTTGAGGTTTCTCGTACACCGGGCCGGGGGAGGACGTCTGCACACCCGCGATCACGCCCTGTATGGGGTTTGCCACTGCCTGCTGCTCGTGATCGTGACCGTGTTCCACCGTCGGCACACCCCCGTGCCACCCGCCACCGACCCACGACGAGGGGGCGCACCATGGACGCATTCACCGCAGGACTCCTGCAGCGCATCAGGGCCACGGAGACGGACCTCACGCGGGCCCGCGAGACCGGCGACGACTTCCTCGCGGAGGTCGAGCAGGCCGAGCTGGACGATCTCCACCGCCTCGCCGCCGAGCACGGCGTCGAGGTCGCGGCCGCCGCGTACTGACGCGACACGGCGAGGACCCCCGGCACGTCAGGACGGTGCCGGGGGTCTCCGCCTGCCCGGATCCGGGGGCCGGGCGGCGGCTCAGTCGTGCCAGGCGCCGTACTCCTCCAGGAGGGCCTGGAGGGGACCGAAGAGCTCCGGGGTCGCCGCGATCGTCAGCTCCCCGGAGGCCGCCTCGCCCGGGCGTCCGCCGGTCACGGCGCCCGCCTCGCGCGCGATGAGGTCGCCCGCCGCCAGGTCCCAGGGGTTGAGGCCGCGCTCGTAGTACGCGTCCAGGCGTCCTGCGGCCACGTCGCACAGGTCGATCGCCGCCGAGCCACCGCGCCGGATGTCCCGGAACCGCGGGATCAGCCGCGCCACGACGGCCGCCTGGTGGGCCCGGACCGCCTGGACGTAGGCGAAGCCGGTGCCGAGCAGGGACTGCTCCGGCGGGGCCGGCGGACGGCAGCGCAGCCGCCGCTCCCCGCAGAACGCGCCGCCGCCGAGCACCGCGTGGTACGTCTCGCCGCGCATCGGGGCCTCGACGACGCCCGCGACCCGTACGCCGTCGCGCTCGGCGGCGATGGAGACCGCCCAAGTGGGAAGTCCGTACAGGTAGTTGACGGTGCCGTCCAGCGGGTCGATGACCCAGCGGACGCCGCTGGTGCCCTCGCTGGAGGCGCCCTCCTCACCGAGGAAGCCGTCGGCGGGGCGGCGCTCGGAGAGGAAGCCGGTGATCAGCTTCTCGGCGGCGATGTCCATCTCGGTGACGACGTCGATGGAGCTCGACTTGGTGGCGGCCACGCCCAGGTCGTCCGGGCGCCCGTCGCGCAGCAGCGCGCCGGCCCGGCGGGCGGCCTCCAGGGCCAGGGCGAGCAGCTCCCCGTTCTCCTCGTGCCCGGCCTGCCGGGTGTCGGACTCGGTCATGGTGGCTCCTTACGCGTACGGGCTGTCGGCGCCGGCCGCGGCGGGCCGGGGGGTGCGGGCCGGGCAGCAGCCGACCGGGCAGAGGTCGTGCGAGGGACCGAGGGCGCCCAGGGCGCAGCGCTCGACGCGCTCGCCGCGCTCGGCCGCCGCCCGCTCCAGGACGAGTTCGCGCACGGCGGCGGCGAACCGGGGGTCGGCGCCGACGGTGGCCGAGCGCACCACGGGCAGTCCGAGCTCGGCGGCCTTGGCGGTGGCCTCCGTGTCCAGGTCGTACAGGACCTCCATGTGGTCCGAGACGAAGCCGATGGGCACCATCACGGCCGCGGGCGCGCCCTTGCCGTGCAGCGCCTCCAGGTGGTCGCAGATGTCCGGCTCCAGCCAGGGGATGTGCGGGGCGCCGGAGCGCGACTGGTAGACCAGCTCCCAGGGCCGCTCGGCCCCCGTCTCCTCGCGTACCGCGTCGGCGATGAGCCGGGCCACGTCCAGGTGCTCGCGCACATAGGCGCCGCCCTCCCCGTGCCCCTCGGCCGGGCCGGAGGTGTCGGCGGAGGCGTCGGGGATGGAGTGCGTGGTGAACGCGAGGTGGGCGCCGGCGCGGACCTCCGCGGGCAGCCGCTCCAGCGCCGCGAGGACGCCGTCGACCATCGGGCGCACGAAGCCGGGGTGGTTGAAGTAGTGCCGCAGCTTGTCCACGCGCGGCGGCTCGATGCCCTCGGCGGCGAGCGCCGCCAGCGCTTCCGCCAGGTTCTCCCGGTACTGGCGGCAGCCCGAGTACGACGCGTAGGCGCTGGTGGTGAGCACGGCGATACGGCGGTGGCCCGCCAGGGCCATCTCGCGCAGGGTGTCCGTCAGGTAGGGCGCCCAGTTCCGGTTGCCCCAGTGGACCGGGAGGTCCAGGCTGTTCTGCGCGAAGTCCTCGCGCAGGGCGTCCAGCAGGGCGCGGTTCTGGTCGTTGATGGGGCTGACCCCGCCGAACAGGAAGTAGTGCTGCCCCACCTCCTTGAGCCGCTCCTTGGGGATGCCCCGGCCGCGCGTCACGTTCTCCAGGAACGGGACCACGTCGTCCGGGCCCTCGGGGCCGCCGAAGGAGAGCAGCAGCAGGGCGTCGTACGGAGCCGCTTCGCCGGCCGCTCCAGGAGCTTGATCGCGCAGATCGGACATGGCACCGATCCTGCCATCCGCCACCGACAGGCGCGGAACCGGCCGGAGCGGGGCGGCCGGGCCCGGTACGTGCGGGGCGGGCGGGAAAACCGGGTGCGCCGGGGCACCGGACCCCGTAAGTTCAACACCGTAAGCTTTAGGTATTAAGTAAACGCCTCGGCCGTACGGCTGAGCCGGCAGCCGGAGCGCCCATGCCCAGTCCCTACCGCGCGATCTTCACCGCACCCGGCACCAAGCGGTTCTCCGCGGCCGGACTGCTCGGCCGGATGCCGCTGTCCATGATGGGCATCGGCATCGTCACGATGGTCTCCCAGCTCACCGGCCGCTACGGCCTGGCCGGGGCGCTCTCGGCGACGCTCGCCATGTCGGCCGCCGTGCTCGGCCCGTACATCTCGCGCCTGGTCGACCGGCACGGCCAGCGGCGGGTGCTGCGGCCCGCGACGCTCGCCGCGGTGGCCGCCGTGGCCGGGCTGCTCGTCTGCGCCCAGCAGGGCGCGCCCGACTGGTCGCTGTTCGTCTTCGCGGCGGGCGCGGGCTGTGTGCCGAGCGTGGGTTCGATGGTCCGCGCCCGCTGGGCCGAGCTCTACCGGGGCGACGGGCAGAGCCTGCACGCGGCGTACTCGTGGGAGTCGATCGTCGACGAGCTCTGCTTCATCGTCGGGCCGATCCTCTCCATCGGGCTCTCCACCGCCTGGTTCCCGGAGGCGGGGCCGCTGATCGCGGCCGGCTTCCTGGTCGCCGGCGTCTTCTGGCTGACCGCCCAGCGCGCCACCGAGCCCGTGCCGCACCCGCGCGAGCACCACACCGGCGGCGCCGCCCTGCGCTCCCCCGGGCTCCAGGTCCTGGTCGCCACGTTCGTCGCCACCGGCGCGATCTTCGGCGCGGTCGACGTGGTCACCGTGGCCTTCGCGGACGAGCGCGGCCACAAGGCGGCGGCCAGTCTGGTGCTCGCCGTCTACGCGCTGGGCTCCTGCCTCGCGGGAGCGGTCTTCGGGCTGCTGCGCCTCAAGGGGGCCCCTGCCGCGAGGTGGCTGGTGGGCGTGTGCGCGATGGCGGTGAGTATGATCCCGCTCCAACTGGCCGGGAGCCTGCCGTTCCTGGCCGTGGCGCTCTTTGTCGCGGGCCTGTCCATCGCACCGACGATGGTGACGACCATGGCCCTCGTCGAACAGCATGTACCGCGCAGCAAGCTCACCGAGGGCATGACCTGGACGAGTACCGGGCTGGCGGTCGGTGTGGCGCTCGGGTCGTCGGCCGCCGGCTGGGTGGTGGACGCGGCGGGCGCGCGCTCGGGGTATCTGGTGCCCGTCGTGTCGGGAGCGCTCGCGGCCGCGGTGGCGTTCCTGGGGTACCGCCGGCTGCGCAGGCCGGCGCCGCAACGGGAGGGGCTCGGAGCAGATGAGCGGAGCGACCAGCAGCACGTGGCGTAACTGGGCGGGGAACGTCACGGCCCGGCCGGTGCGGGAGGCCTCCCCCGCCTCGGCGGACGAACTGGCCGAGGTGGTGCGCCGGGCCGCCGAGGACGGTCTGAAGGTGAAGGCGGTCGGCACCGGCCACTCCTTCACCACGGCCGCCGCCACCGACGGCGTGCTCATACGCCCGGACCTGCTCACCGGGATCCGGCGGATCGACCGTACGGCCATGACGGTGACCGTCGAGGCGGGCACGCCCCTGAAGCGGCTGAACGCCGTCCTCGCGCGCGAGGGCCTCTCGCTCACCAACATGGGCGACATCATGGAGCAGACGGTGGCCGGGGCCACCTCCACCGGCACCCACGGCACCGGCCGCGACTCGGCCTCGATCGCCGCGCAGATCGCCGGCCTCGAACTGATCACGGCCGACGGCTCGACGCTGACCTGCTCGGCGAAGGAGAACCCGGAGGTCTTCGCGGCGGCCCGGATCGGCCTCGGGGCGCTCGGCGTCGTCTCGGCGATCACCTTCGCCGTGGAGCCCGAGTTCCTGCTCACCGCGCGCGAGGAGCCGATGACCTTCGACAAGGTCACGTCCGAGTTCGACGCCCTGTACGCCGAGAACGAGCACTTCGAGTTCTACTGGTTCCCGCACACCGGCAACTGCAACACCAAGCGCAACAACCGCAGCGCGGGCCCCGCCGCCCCGCCCGGCCGGGTGAGCGGCTGGATCGAGGACGAGTTCATGTCGAACGGCCTCTTCCAGGTCGTCTGTTCGCTGGGCCGGGCCGTCCCCGCGACGATCCCCGCGATCGCCAAGGTTTCCAGCCGCGCCCTCTCCGCCCGTACGTACACCGACATTCCGTACAAGGTCTTCACAAGTCCCCGCCGGGTGCGGTTCGTCGAGATGGAGTACGCCCTGCCGCGCGAGGCGGTCGTGGAGGCGCTGCGCGAAGTGCGGGCGCTGGTCGACCGGTCGAGGCTGCGGGTGAGCTTCCCGGTGGAGGTGCGCACCGCCCCGGCCGACGACATCGCGCTCTCCACGGCGTCGGGGCGCGACACCGCGTACATCGCCGTGCACATGTACCGGGGCACGCCGTACCAGGCGTACTTCACCGCCGTGGAGCGGATCATGACCGCGCACGCGGGCCGTCCGCACTGGGGCAAGGTGCACAGCCGCGACGCCGAGTACTTCGCCGGGGTCTACCCCCGCTTCGGCGAGTTCACCGCCCTGCGCGACCGGCTCGACCCCGACCGGCTCTTCGGCAACGCCTATCTGCGCCGGGTGCTCGGGGACTGACGGGCCGGCGGAGACCTGCGCCCTACGGCGACGGGACGGCGTCCGTGCCCGCGCCCGTGCCGGGCGCGGCGGGGTCCGGCCCCGGGGACTTCTGGTCCGTGGGTGCGGAGGGCGACGACGGGGTGGGGGCCGGGGTGCCGCCCGACGAGGTGCCGCCGGAGGAGCCCGTACCACCGGTGGAGGCGCCGCCGGACCCGGTCGAGGGGGTCGGGGACGGGCTGGGGGACGTCGGGGCCGAGGTGCCCGGGGTGGGCGCGTCGCCGGTCCCCCCGCCGGGGTCCGGCGTGGCGGAGGTGTCCCCTTCGCCGCCGGTGCCGGGCGCGGGCGAGGCGGGACGGTCGGGGCGGGAGTCCTTGTCCGGCCCGGCCGCCCCGTCTCCGCTCCCCCGGACGACCGAGCCGACGGTGGTGCCGCCCCCGCCGCCGCCCAGCTCCGCGCCGGACGCCAGTTCGTACGCCGTGATACCGCCCATCGCGACCGCGAAGACGACGGCCGCGCCGAGCGACGAGCGCTTCCAGCCGCGCAGCCGGGTGCCGTGCACGGTGGCCGCGCCGAACTCGCCCGCGCGGGTGTCCTCGTACGCGGGGCGGGCCGGATCGCGGCGGGCCCGGGGCAGGGACTGGGCGGTGACGTCGCGCAGTTGTTCCCCGGTGCGCCGGAACAGGTGCTGGAAGACCGTGCCGCCGCAGGTGGCGACGACGCTCACCACGCCCGCGCCGACGATCGTCCCGTAGACACCGAGCCGGGAGGCGAGCACGGCCGCCGCGACGGCCGCGAGCGCGCTGCCCGCGACCTGGGGCACACTCAGATCGAGGCGCTTCTCGTCCAGTTTCGTCCCGGTATCCGGCTTCTCACCCATTAAAAGCCTCTGTTCGCCCTTCTCCGTCCGCTTGTACGTAGGAGGGACCTATGGGCGAAGCGATTAGTTCCGTTTCTGGCGATTCTGTGAAGCACGCCACGTATGAAGTGCGTATTCGTCCGGCGCGCGGCGTCCAACTCCCGCCCCCAGGGAGAACTTCGGCGGCGCGGCGGTCCACCCCCGTGGCCCGAATGGAGTACTGTGGCGAGCCCTGGGCCTGGTCTCCCTCTCGGGTTTCCGGGCACTGCGGGAGGGGGCCGAAAGCGGCACTCGAACCGGCGGCGCCGCGGCACCGCACGGACGCCTGCTGTCCAGAGCGACCACTTCGGTCACTCTGCGTCGCGAACAGGTAACCGTGCCATAACGGCGTTCCAGGGCCCATGCCCGACACGCCGGGCAACTCGGCAAGGTTGTGGCAGGCTGCACCCGGGCAGGCCACACTCGACTAGCGGAAGCAGCGACGCAGGTGACGTCGGCAGGCACCACCCGGGAGGTCCCCATGCCCGAACTGCGTGTCGTGGCCGTCTCCAACGACGGCACACGACTGGTGCTCAAGGCTGCGGACAGCACGGAATACACGCTTCCGATCGATGAGCGGCTGCGCGCCGCCGTGCGCAACGACCGCGCCCGGCTCGGGCAGATCGAGATCGAGGTCGAGAGCCACCTCCGCCCGCGCGACATCCAGGCGCGTATACGGGCGGGTGCCTCGGCCGAGGAGGTCGCCCAGCTCGCCGGGATTCCCGTGGACCGGGTCCGGCGCTTCGAGGGCCCCGTGCTCGCGGAGCGTGCCTTCATGGCCGAGCGGGCGCGCAAGACCCCCGTGCGGCGTCCGGGCGAGAACACCGGTCCCCAGCTCGGCGAGGCCGTCCAGGAGCGGCTGCTGCTGCGCGGCGCCGACAAGGACAGTGTCCAGTGGGACTCCTGGCGCCGCGACGACGGCACCTGGGAGGTCCTGCTCGTCTACCGGGTGGCCACCGAGCCGCACGCCGCCAGCTGGACCTACGACCCGCCGCGCCGGCTCGTCCAGGCCGTCGACGACGAGGCCCGGTCGCTGATCGGCGAGACCGACGACACCCCCGAGCCGAGCTTCCCGTTCGTGCCCAGGATCGCCAGGCTGCCCCGGGACAGGCCGCTCGACCGCGCCCTGGACCGGCAGTTGGAGCGGCCCCTGGAACGGCCGACCGCGCCCGTGGCGCCGGAGCCCGTGGCCGCCTCGGACGAGAGCGACTCGCTGACCAGCCTCCTGGAGGCCGTGCCGAGCTTCCGCGGCGACATGGTGGTGCCCGAGCGGCCCGCCCCGCCCGTGGAACCCCCGGCGGGCGAGCCGGAGGCGGAGCCCGAGGTCGAGGAGCCGCCCGCACCGGCGGCGTCGGCGGGCGCCGGCGCGGCGTACGCGGACGTCCTGATGCCCCGTTCGGTCACCGGCCACCGCGACCGCCTCACCGGCACCACCGACCGCCAGGCCGAGGCGGACGGCGTCCGGCCCGGGCGGCGGGCCGCGGTACCGAGCTGGGACGAGATCGTCTTCGGGACCCGGCGCAAGAAGCAGGAGTAGGAGCAGGGCGGCCCGTACGTCCGCCGCGTGCGTCCGCGTAGGGCCGCGTCACGGTGCGGGCGACCGCGAAAACCGAGGGGCCCGCGTCCGGCGCGGGCCCCTCGGCGCGTTACTGCGGGTCGGGGCCGGTCGCCACCGGGCGCGACTCGTCCGAGGACCACTGCGACCAGGATCCCGCGTAGAGCGCGGCCGGAATGCCCGCGACCGCCAGGGCCAGCACCTCATGGGCGCCGGAGACCCCCGAACCGCAGTACACCCCGACCTCGTTGCCCGACGCCCCCAGGGACGTGAAGCGGTCGGCGAGATCCTCGGCGGGCAGGAAGCGCCCGTCAGGGCCCACGTTCTCGGTGGTCGGGGCGGAGACCGCGCCCGGGATGTGGCCGCCCACCCGGTCGATGGGCTCGACCTCGCCCCGGTACCGCTCCCCCGCCCGGGCGTCCAGCAGCAGCCCGGACCGCGCGAGCGCCGCCGCCCCGTCCGCGTCGAGCAGGCCGACCGCGCCGGGCTCGGGGACGAAGTCGCCCTCGGCCGGCGCCGGGACCTCGTTCGACAGGGCGCCGGTCCAGGCGGCGAGGCCGCCGTCGAGGACCCGGACGTCCTGGTGACCCGTCCAGCGCAGCAGCCACCAGGCGCGGGCCGCGGCCCAGCCCTGGCCGCCGTCGTAGACGACGACGGGCCTGCCGGCCGACACGCCCGCGCGGCGCATCACGGCGCCGAACTCCGCGACGTCGGGCAGCGGGTGGCGTCCCCCGTCGCCGGGCGGTCCCGCCAGCTCCGCGTCGAGGTCGACGAAGACCGCGCCGGGCAGATGCCCGGCCTCGTACGCGGCCCGGCCGTCGAAGGGGGCGGCGCCGCCCGCCTTCGCCACACTGAGCTGCCAGCGGATGTCCAGGAGGACCGGGGGACGCTCCCCGGCCAGCTCGTCCGCCAGTTCGGATGCGCTGATGATGGCGTTCATGAGGCCATCCTTCCGCAGCGCGCGGCACCGCGTAACGGCCCCGAAACGGATGAGAAATGCCAAAGCGGGCATCCTCCTTCGGGAACGCGCCAAAAGCGGCGCGGCCGGGGCGCGCTTGGCCGTCGGTGGTGCAAGCATCTGCGGGAAGGCGGGCGTCGGCGTGGCCCGGCCGCCCGTCTCTTCAGGGCGCGATCCCCCAGCGATGGTCCGAGGAGAGAGTCACGATGTCCCAGGCAGAGACCCGGCGCACGCCCGGCACACCCTGCTGGGTGAGCCTCATGGTGCATGCCCTGGCTCCCACCCAGGAGTTCTACGCGGCGCTGTTCGGCTGGGAGTTCCGGCCGGGGCCCGCCTCGCTCGGCCCCTATGTGCGGGCCCTGCTCGACGGCGCGGAGGTGGCGGGCATCGGGCAGCTCCCGCCCGACCAGCACCTGCCGATCGCCTGGACCACGTATCTGGCCACCGACGACGCCGACGCCACGGCCGAGACGATCCGGCACTGCGGCGGCACGGTCGGCGTCGGTCCGCTGGAGGCGGGCGACGCGGGACGGCTGGTGATCGCCTCGGACCCGGAGGGCGCCGTCTTCGGCGCCTGGCAGGCGCAGGCACACGTGGGCACGGCGGTGGCCGGCGCCCCGGGCACCCCCGTCTGGAACGAACTGGTCACCCGTGAGACCGCCGCGGTCGGCAAGTTCTACGAGTCGGTGTTCGGCTACGAGAGGGAGACGGTGGAGTCGGCCGACCTCGACCGGGTGACGCTGCGCATCGAGGGCCGCCCCGTCTGCTCCCTGCACGGCGTGGGCCAGGCGCTGCCGCGCGACAAGGGCGCGCACTGGATGACGTACTTCGAGGTCGCGGACACCGACGAGGCGGCCCAGCGGGTCACGGAGCTGGGGGGCCACGTCCTCCAGCCGCCCCGCGACGCGGCCGGCGGCCGGGTGGCGACGGTGACGGACCCGGAGGGAGCGGTGTTCACGCTGGTGCGGTCGACGGCCTGATCCCCGCCCGCGCGAGGCGCCCACCGGCCCGCGGACGGAGCACGGCGGCCGCGGCGCCTACGCGTCGATGGGCAGGACGTCCGGCGACAGGGCGGCCGCCCGCGCCGCGGCGGCCGTCATCCGGCGCCGGTGGTGGCGCCGGCACAGCACCTCGTACCCGATCTCGTCCTCGGAGTGGTTCACGTCGCCGACGACGACCTGCGCGCCCTCGACCACCATCTCCCCGCCCCGCGTACGCGCGTTGTGCGTGGCGCGCGCCCCGCACCAGCAGAGCGCCTCGACCTGGAGGACCTCGACGCGGTCCGCCAGCTCGACCAGCCGCTGTGAGCCGGGGAAGAGCTTGGAGCGGAAGTCGGTGGTGATGCCGAAGGCGAAGACGTCCAGGTCGAGGTCGTCGACGACCCGGGCGAGCTGGTCGATCTGGTCGGGCGCGAGGAACTGCGCCTCGTCGGCGATCACGTAGTCGCAGCGGCCGCCCTTGGAGAGGTGGGCGACCAGGTACGCGTAGAAGTCGAAGCCCTCGGCCGCCTCGACCGCGTCCGTCACCAGCCCGAGCCGGGAGGACAGCTTGCCCTCGCCCGCGCGGTCGTCCCGGGTGAAGATCATGCCCTGGAGGCCGCGCGTGGAGCGGTTGTGCTCGATCTGCAGAGCGAGGGTGCTCTTTCCGCAGTCCATCGTTCCGGAGAAGAACACCAACTCGGGCATGGGAGGGTGACGGCCTTTCGGATCTGCGCACGCGTCCGCGTACAGGAGACGGAGGAGAGGGAGAGGTGCGGGAGGGAGACTACGAGCGTACTTCGAGGAGCGGCACGAGCTGCTCGACGGGGGTCATCGAGCCGTGCATGCCGACCATCGCGGACTCGTGCGGCTCGTTCCGCGAGGCGATGATCACCACATCGGCGTGGGCGGCCGCGACGACATCGCCGATCCGCCCGTACACCCGCTCGTCGCAGGCGCCCGGCTGCCCGAACCAGCCCGCCGCGATGGCCTCGTCGCGGCTCGCCACCCAGAACTGCTCGCCCAGTACCTCGCGCCAGACGGTGAGCACGTCGGACTCGGCGCCGGGGACGGCGTACACATGGCGGGCCCGGCCCTCGCCGCCGAGCAGGGCCACTCCCGCGCGCAGCTCCCAGTCCTCGTCGAAGTCGATGCGCGACTCCTCGTCGAAGGGGATGTCGATCATGCCGTGGTCGGCGGTGACATAGAGCGCGGAGCGCGGCGGCAGCTGCTCGGCGAGCCGCTGGACCAGCCGGTCGACGTACATCAGCTGGCCCCGCCAGGCGTCCGAGTCCACGCCGAAGCGGTGGCCCTTGCCGTCGACCTCGCTGTAGTACGTGTAGACGAGCGAGCGGTCCCCGGCGGCCAGTTGGGCGGCGGCCAGGTCCATGCGGTCCTCGCCGGTCAGCCTGCCGTGAAACGTTCCGCCACTGAGCGCGACCTTGGTGAGCGGGGTGTGCTCGAAGGTCGGCGAGGACACCTGGGCGGTGTGCACGCCCGCCGCGTCGGCCAGCTGGAAGACCGTGGGGTAGGGCTGCCAGGCGTGCGGGTCGGTCCAGGGCTTCCAGCGGAGCTGGTTCATCAGCTCGCCGGTCCGCGGGTCGCGCGCGGTGTAGCCGGGCAGGCCGTGCGCGGAGGGCGGCAGGCCGGTGCCGACGGAGGCGAGGGAGGTGGCGGTGGTGGCCGGGAACCCGGCCGTGATCGGCCGGCCGGTGCCGCCGCGCGAGCCCGCGAGCAGCCCGTGCAGATAGGGCGCCTCGTCCGGGTGGGCCTTGATCTGCTCCCAGCCGAGCCCGTCGATCAGGAACACGCAGTTCCGGTCGGCCGGGGTCAGCTCCGCGATGGCGGCGGTCGTCCCGGGCACGCCCATGCCCGCCGCGAGGGTGGGCAGCAGGTCGGCGAGCGAGCCGCTGCCGTACTCGGGCAGGGGGGCGGTGTCGAGGGCGAGGGGCTCGGGGTCCTGCCAGGTGGGCTGGACCATCAGCGGGAGGTCGCCGCGGTGGCCTCGGAGAGCGCCTGGGCGAAGCCGAGGGTCTGGCGCACGGTGTCCGGCCCGTCCCCGGCCTCGCTGACGCGCAGGCTCAGGTCGTCGGCGGTGGAGCTGCCGGTGTAGCCGTGGTCGGCGTCGCAGTTCGGGTCGCCGCAGGCGGCGGGCTCCAGGTCGATCCGGGAGACCGCGCCCCAGCCGATGGTCAGGACGACCTCGCGGGGCAGGGTGCCGGGGGTGTACGACTCGGGGTTGGCCACCACGCGGCTCACGACCACGGACGAGATCCGGTCGAGCTTCACGGACTCGGTGGAGGTCGTGGCGTACGGCGTCGGGGAGCTGGTGTCCGCGTTCTGCTCGTCGGTGTGGCTGACGATGAAACGGTTGTCCGTCAGGACCAGGACCGTCACATGGCGGCGGACCTCGTTGGCGTCGAAGGTGGTCTCCTGGTGGACCAGGTACGACGCGATGGGCTCACCACCGACGGCGGCCTCCACCGCCTCGGCCACAAGGGCCGGGTAGTAGCCGCTGCGCTCGATCGCCGCGCGCAGCCCCTGGGTCATCGTGCCGGTCTTCGCCATGGACTCCATCCTACGGGGCCCCGGGGCCCGATCGTTTCAGTAGCTGGGCAGCCGGCGCGGGCCGAGGTCGGAGCGGGGCGGCGGCGGTGCGAGGCGCAGGCTCGCGCCGAGTACGGACAGGCCGTGCTGGGCGACGACGACCGGTTCCAGGGAGACGGCGACGACCTCGGGGTGGTCGTCGACCAGCCGCGAGACCCGCAGCAGCAGCTCTTCGAGGGCCGCCGTGTCCACCGGGGCGGAGCCGCGCCAGCCGAAGAGGAGGGGGGCGGTCCGGATCGACCGGACCAGCTCGGCGGCGTCCCGGTCGGTGGCGGGGACCAGGCGGTGGCCGGTGTCGCCGAGCAGCTCGGAGGCGGCTCCGGCGAGACCGAAGGAGAGGACGGCGCCGACGGCCGGGTCGATCGCGGCGCGCACCACGGTGTCCACGCCGCGCGGGGCCATCGCCTGGACGACCGGCTGGAGCTCCTCGGGCTTACCGAGGGCCTGCGTCAACTCCGTGTACGCGCGGCGCAGTTGCTCCTCGTCGGCGAGTTCGAGGCGGACGCCGCCGAGGTCGGGGCGGTGGCGCAGGTGCGGGGCGGTGGTCTTCAGGGCGACGGGGTAGCCGAGGCGGGCGGCGGCCGCGACGGCCGCGTCGGGGTGGGGGGCGGGCAGGGCAGGGCGTACGGGGATGCCGTACCGGGCGAGGAGGGCGGCGGCGTCCTCGGCGGGCAGGGTGGTGCCGCGGGGGTCGGCGTCCCCCAGCAGCCGCTCGATGTCGGCCGCCGCGCCCGTCTCGTCGATGTCGTCGTACTGCGGGACGCGGCCCTGCTCGGCGGCCTGGCGTCGCCACTGGCCGTAGCGGACGGCTTCGGCGAGGGCGCGGACCGCGCGTTCCGCGGCGGGGTAGGCGGGGATGCGGTGGGGGGTGGTGGGGGGTGTGGGTTCTGGTGCGAGTGCGGATGCGGGTGCGTCGTGGCCGGCGGGTTGTCCCCCACCCCGCCCCTTCCCGAAACCCTCCGGGGGTGGGGGTGGGCTGAGGAGGGAGGGTTTCCCCGGGGGCTGCGCCCCCGGACCCCCCGCGGGGCTCCGCCCCTGCACCCCTTCGGGGCCCCGCCCCGGGAGGGCGGTGGGGACGTGCCGCTGTGCCCCGTCGGCGCTGTGCCTTGGGGCGCCGGTGGGGGTGTGGCCTTGCAGCTCGTCGGGGCTGCGTCCCGGGCCGTTCGCGGGGCTCCGCCCCTGCACCCCTTCGGGGCTCCGCCCCGGGAGGGCGGTGGGGGCGTGCCCCTGTGCCCCGTCGGCGCTGGGCCTTGGGGCGCCAGTAGGGGTGTGCCCCGGCGCCTCGTCGGCGCTGGGCCCCGGGGCGCCGGTGCGGGTGTGGCCTTGTACCCCGTCGCCGGTGGAGGCGGGTCGGGTGCGGGGGGCTGTGCTCGCTGCGGCTGCCAGGGCTTCCGCCAGGCCGCCCAGTTCCACGTGCACCACCGCCACCGGCTTCCCGGGGGCCGTCGTCGTGGCCTGGTGCAGGGCCGTGGCCAGGGCCTCGTCGGGGTAGCCGGGCTCGCCCACCCAGGGGATCGCCGTGACCACCACCGCGTCGCAGAACTCGTCCGCCAGGGCCCGGGCCAGGGCGTCGCGGAAGTCCTCGGGGGTGGCCGCCGTCGTCAGGTCGACCGGCGGGTGCGGGCGCAGGCCCTCCGTGAGGCAGGCGTCGTACGTGAGCAGGCCGAGGGACTCCGAGTTGCCGAGGATGGCGACGCGCGGCCCGGCCGGGAGCGGCTGGCCCGCGAGCAGGACGCCCGCGTCGACCAGCTCGGTCACCGTGTCCACCCGGATCACGCCCGCCTGGCGCAGCAGCGCCGAGACCGCCGCGTCCGGGACCCGGGTCACCGGGACGGCGTGGCCCGGCGGGGTCGAGCCGCTGTGGCGGGCGCCCTTCACCGCGACCACCGGCTTCACCGCCGCCGTCCGCCGCGCGAGCCGGGTGAACTTCCGCGGGTTGCCGATGGACTCCAGGTACAGCAGGACCACGTCCGTGTCCGCGTCCTCGTACCAGTACTGGAGGATGTCGTTGCCCGAGACGTCCGCCCGGTTGCCCGACGAGATGAACGCCGACAAGCCCGCGCCCCGCCGGTGCAGTCCCGACAGGAGCGCGATGCCGATCGCGCCCGACTGGGTGAACAGGCCGATCCGGCCCCGCCGCGGCGGCTCGGGCGCGAGCGAGGCGTTCAGGCGCGTCCCGGGCGCGGTGTTGATGACGCCGAACGCGTTGGGCCCGATCAGCCGCATCCCGTACGACCGCACCTGCCGCAGCAGTTCGCGCTGGCGCTCGCGTCCGGCCGCGCCGCTCTCGGCGTACCCGGCGGACAGGACGACCAGCCCCTGCACCCCGTGCTCCCCGCACTCCGCGACCGCCTCCTGCACCCGTCCGGCCGGGACCGCGACGACCGCGAGGTCGACCGGCTCCCCGATCTCGCCGAGCGAGCGGACCGCCCGGACGCCCTCGATCTCGGAACCGCCTTCCGGCAGGGCCCGGTTGACCGCGTACACACGTCCGGTGAAGCCCGCGCCCAGGAGGTTGCGCAGCACCGTGCGGCCCACGCCGCCCGGCGCGCGGCCGGCGCCGATCACGGCCACCGAGCCGGGGGCGAGCAGCCGCTGCACCGAGCGGGCCTCGGCGCGCTGCTCACGCGCACGCTGCACGGCCAGCGACTCGGCGGTCGGCTCCAGATCCAGCGTGAGATGGACCGAGCCGTCCTCGAAGGAACGCTTCTGCTGGTAGCCGGCGTCCGTGAACACCTTGATCATCTTGTTGTTGGCGGGCAGCACCTCCGCCGCGAACCGCCTGATCCCCCGCTCGCGCGCGACCTCCGCGATGTGTTCGAGGAGCGCGGAGGCGACCCCGCGCCCCTGGTGGGCGTCCTGGACCAGGAACGCCACCTCGGCCTCGTCGGCGGGCGCCGAGGCGGGCCGGCCCTGGGCGTCGATCCGGTCGTAGCGGACGGTCGCGATGAACTCGCCGCCGACCGTCGCCGCGAGTCCCACCCGGTCCACGTAGTCGTGATGGGTGAAGCGGTGCACGTCCTTGGCGGAGAGCCGGGGGTAGGGCGCGAAGAAGCGGTAGTACTTGGACTCGTCCGAGACCTGCTCGTAGAACGAGACGAGCCGCTCCGCGTCCTCGGTGGTGATGGGCCTGATCCGGGCGGTCCCCCCGTCGCGCAGCACGACGTCGGCCTCCCAGTGGGCCGGGTACGCGGGGTCCTGCGTCTTCTCCTGCGGAGCCTGCATACCGGCAGCCTACGGGTCGCGGGGCCGGTTGGGTCGGGTCAAGGTAGGGGGCAAGGTGGAGACGGCGCCGGGCCGAGGGACCGCCGGATCCGGGACCGACGTCGGCACGAGCACCGCGCATGACATGAGAGACTGGTCTAGACAACCGTGAGAGATCTCGAAGGGCATCACCATGGCTGAGCGCCGCGTCAATGTCGGCTGGGCCGAGGGCCTGCACGCCCGCCCCGCTTCCCTTTTCGTCCGCGCCGCCACGGCCTCCGGCGTCCCCGTGACGATCGCCAAGGCCGACGGCAACCCGGTCAACGCCGCCTCCATGCTCGCGGTGCTCGGCCTGGGCGCGCAGGGCGGCGAGGAGATCGTGCTGGCTTCCGAGGCGGAGGGCGCCGAGGCGGCCCTGGACCGTCTGGCGAAGCTGGTCGAGGAAGGTCTTGAGGAGCTCCCCGAGACCGTCTGACCCGGCTGACCTGTCCGACCGGTCCGGCTGACGCGGCCCACCGGCCGAGCCGACCCGGCTGACCCGGCCCGGCGGACGCGACCCCGCCGACAGCGCCCGGCCGGCCGGGACCCGGAGCCGCGCCGCCGTCCCGGCGCACCGCGTGTCACCGCACTTCACGATCGGAGCCGCGGACCCGAATTCCGGGTCGCGGCTCCTTTCCTTTTCCCCGCGGGTGCGCCTCCGGCTTATGCGCCCGGTAACGCGGACCGGCCGGCCCCGCCCCCGCATTCCGTGCCGCTTTCGGGCAGCACGAATCCGCCCCGCCGAATCACCCCTTTGTATACGGCGACCTTGTTAAGCACGGACGCTCGCGGTGTTTACGGCATGTTGCGGGATCCTCACGTCCGCCGGGCGCCGCAGCCGATAGGCGGAAAACGCGCGTTCGGCGTGGCGGGCGGTCAGCGCCCGGGCCCGCTCGGCGTCCCCGCGGGCCAGCGCGTCCACGATCGCCCCGTGCTCCGCCCAGCACTCGGCGGGCAGGGCGGGCTGCCCCGCCTCGTACATCCACGTGATCTTGTGCCGCAGCTGGGTGAGCAGCGCGATGAGGCCGGGGCTCCCCGAGGCCTGGGCGAGCGTCTCGTGGAACCAGACGCCCAGCGAGCGCAGATCCTCGCCCTGGCCCCGCCTAACGCGGTCCTGGCCGAGCCTGACCAGGCCGCGCAGCACCTTCAGATGGGCCTCGGTGCGCCGGGCGGCGGCGCGCGAGGCGGCCAGCGGCTCCAGCAGGGCGCGCAGTTCGAGCAGATCGGCCGCCTCCTGCTCGGTCGGCTCCGCGACACAGGCCCCGGCGTGCCGGCGCGTGGTGACGAACCCCTCGGACTCCAGCGTGCGCAGCGCCTCGCGGACCGGGACGCGGGAGACTCCGTACCGCCGTGCGAGCACTTCCTCGGTGAGCCGGCTGCCGCGTGCGAAGAGCCCCGCGACGATGTCGTCGCGGATTGCCGTGCATACCGATTGCGCGGGAATGCGCATGACCGAACCTCCGCCTTAATCCCCGCGAAACGCGGTCGATCGACGCCTGTTCGGCGACTCTATTCCAGCGTCTGTTAATTCCCGGTGACGTGCCGTGGGCCATGCATATCTTTTGGCCACGGGCGGGTGCGCGCGCCGGACGGCATGCCGAAGCCCCCGGCGCGATACGCCGGGGGCTTGCGGTTTCGGATGCGGGGGCGTCCGGGTCAGACGTTGACGCCGTGCGAGCGCAGATACGCGATCGGGTCGATGTCCGAGCCGTACGACTCGCCGGTGCGGGCCTCGAAGTGGAGGTGCGGGCCGGTGGTGTTGCCGGTGTTGCCGGAGAGGGCGATCTGCTGGCCCGGCTCGACGCGCTGGCCGACGTACACCCCGATGGACGAGAGGTGGCCGTACTGCGTGTACGTGCCGTCGTTCATCCGGATCACGATGTTGTTGCCGTAGGCGCCGCCCCAGCCCGCCTCGACGACGGTGCCCAGGCCGACCGCGTGCACCGGGGTGCCCTCGCCCGCGTGGAAGTCGATGCCGGTGTGGCTGCCGGAGGACCAGATCGAGCCGCCGGTCTTGTAGCCGGTGGAGACGTAACCGCCGTCGATCGGGGCGACGAAGGAGTTGAGGCGCTTGCGCTCGGCCTCGCGGGCGGCGCGCTCCCTGGCCTCGCGCTCCTCCTTGGCCTTCGCCTCGGCCTTGCGCTTCGCCTCGGCGGCGGCGCGGGCCTTGTCGGCGGCGTGCTGCTGGGCGGCGGCCTGGGCGTCGATCCGCTCGGCGAGGGAGTCACCGATCACGATGGCCTGGGTGATGCCGGTGTCCTCGACCGAGGCGGCGGCGGGCGCCGAGCTGTCGGCGGCCATGGCCGGGGAGGCGAGGGTGCCCACGACTCCGGCGGTGGCGAGGGTGGCGATGCCCGCTATGTTCGCGCTCTTGCGCGACACGGCGCTGGGCCGACGGTGCTTCCCGGTGGCACGGGTGAACGCCATGGAGAGGCGGGTTCCTTTCCTTCCATCTCGCCTACCGGGTTAGCTGACGGGTTCGGAGCTGGAAGGTCTCCTACGGGCCCCTCCGCGGGCGGAGGCGTCCGATTCACCCCAGGGACTGAGTGGGTCCCCGGCTCCCCTGGCTCGCGCCAGTTGGGGACTCGGCGATGGCTGTCCGGTGCCGCGGCTGCGACGGGTGGTGACGGACAGCCGGACTGACGCTAGACGGCTGATCTTTCAATCACCAAACAGACGCGTCATTTTGTAGCGCACGCCACATGACAGACAGGCAACCTCCCCAACAAAACGGACATACAGGGGGACCCCGGCGGCCTCTCGGCCACCGGGGTCCTCACCCGTCCCGTCCGCCCGTCTTCGGCGGACGGCCCAATCAGCCCGCCACTACGGTGACTTCGCCGATTCCCAGGGCCTTGACGGGCTCCGCGATCTGTGCCGCGTCCCCGACGAGGACCGTCACCAGGCGGTCCACCGGGAAGGCGCTGACGACCGCCGCCGTGGCCTCCACGGTGCCGGTGTCGGCCAGGCGCGCGTACAACTGCGCCTGGTAGTCGTCCGGGAGGTGCTGCTCGACCTGGTCGGCCAGCGTCCCGGCGACGGCGGCGGCCGTCTCGTACTTCAGCGGGGCCACGCCCACCAGGTTCTGCACGGCCGTCTCGCGCTCGGCGTCGTCGAGCCCCTCGGCGGCGAGCTTGCGCAGCACCGTCCACAGGTCGTCCAGGGCCGGGCCCGTGTTGGGCGTGTCCACCGAGCCGCTGATGGCGAGCATGGCGGCGCCGGTGCCCTCCGGGCCCGAGCGCAGCACCTGGCCGTACGAGCGCACTCCGTAGGTGTAGCCCTTCTCCTCGCGCAGGACACGGTCCAGGCGGGAGGTGAGCGTGCCGCCCAGGCAGTACGTCCCGAGGACCTGGGCCGGCCAGACGCGGTCGTGGCGGTCCGGGCCGATCCGGCCGATCAGGAGCTGCGTCTGGACGGCGCCGGGCCGGTCGACGATGACCACGCGACCGGTGTCGTCGGCGGTGACCGGGGGCATCGGGCGCTCCTCGGCCGGATGGCCGGTCCAGGCGCCCAGGGTGTCCGCCAGGACCGCGTCCAGGTCGGTGGCGCCCAGGTCGCCCACGACCACGGCGGTGGCCGCGGCGGGCCGTACGTACGCCTCGTAGAAGGCCCGTACCGCCGCCGCGTCGATCCGCGCCACGGTCTCCTCGGTGCCCTGGCGCGGGCGCGACATGCGCGCACTGGCCGGGAAGAGCTCGCGGGAGAGCTGCTGGGCGGCGCGGCGCGCCGGGTTGGCCAGCTCGTGCGGGATCTCGTCGAGGCGGTTGCGCACCAGGCGGTCGACCTCGGCGTCGGCGAAGGCGGGGGCCCGCAGCGCCTCGGCGAGCAGCCCGAGCGCCTTGGGGAGCCGGGAGACCGGCACCTCCAGGGAGACCCGCACGCCCGGGTGGTCCGCGTGCGCGTCCAGGGTGGCGCCGCAGCGCTCCAGGTCGGCGGCGAACTCCTCGGCGGAGCGCTTGTCGGTGCCCTCGGAGAACGCGCGCGCCATGATCGTGGCGACGCCGTCCAGGCCCGCCGGCTCGGCGTCCAGCGGGGCGGCGAGGAAGATCTCGACGGCCACGACCTGCTGGCCGGGGCGGTCGCAGCGCAGCACGGTCAGCCCGTTGGGCAGGGTGGAGCGGCCGGGGGCGGGGAAGGCCCAGGGGCGCGCGGTGCCGGCGGCGGGCCGGGGGTGGAACTGCATGGTCACGCCGGTGTCGCTCACTGCTCTGCTCCCTCTGCGTCGGCGTCGGCCGCCTCGTCTGCCTCTGCGGTGGTCGGCTCGTAGACCAGCACCGCCCTGTTGTCCGGGCGCAGGGTGGCCCGCGCCACGTCCCGCACCTCCTCGGCCGTGATGTCGAGGACCCGGTCGACGGCGGTCAGCGCGAGCTGGGGGTCGCCGAACAGCACCGCGTACCGGCAGAGTTCGTCGGCGCGGCCCGCGACCGTGCCGAGCCGGTCCAGCCACTCGCGCTCCAGCTGGGCCTGGGCGCGCTCCATCTCCTCGGCCGTGGGGCCCTCTTCGGCGAACCGGGCGAGCTCCTCGTCCACGGCCGACTCGATGTCGGGGACGTCGACGCCGCCGGACGTCTTCACGTCCAGCCAGCCGAGCGAGGGGGCGCCGGCCAGGCGCAGCAGGCCGAATCCGGCCGCGACCGCGCTCTGGTCGCGGCGGACCAGGCGGTTATGGAGGCGGGAGGACTCGCCGCCGCCGAGGACGGTGAGCGCCAGGTCCGCCGCGTCGCACTCGCGGGTGCCGTCGTGCGGCAGCCTGTAGGCGGCCATCAGGGCGCGCGCGGGCACGTCCTCGTGGACGACCTCGCGCAGCTGCTCGCCGATCACGCCGGGCAGGGTGCCGTCGCGCGGCGGCTGCTTGCCGTCGTGGGAGGGGATGGAGCCGAAGTACTTCTCGATCCAGGCGAGCGTCCGCTCGGGGTCGATGTCGCCGACGACCGACAGCACCGCGTTGTTCGGCGCGTAGTACGTACGGAAGAAGGCGCGCGCGTCCTCCAGGGTCGCCGCGTCCAGGTCGGCCATGGAGCCGATCGGCGTGTGGTGGTACGGGTGGCCCTCCGGGTAGGCCAGCGCGGTGAGCTTCTCGAACGCCGTGCCGTAGGGCACGTTGTCGTACCGCTGGCGGCGCTCGTTCTTGACGACGTCGCGCTGGTTCTCCATGGACTCCTCGTCCAGGGCGGAGAGCAGCGAGCCCATGCGGTCGGCCTCCAGCCAGAGCGCGAGCTCCAGCTGGTGGGTGGGCATGGTCTCGAAGTAGTTGGTGCGCTCGAAGCTGGTGGTGCCGTTGAGCGAGCCGCCGGCTCCCTGCACCAGTTCGAAGTGGCCGTTTCCGTGGACCTGGTGCGAGCCCTGGAACATCAGGTGCTCGAAGAGGTGAGCCAGGCCCGTGCGGCCCTTGACCTCGTGGCGTGAGCCCACGTCGTACCAGAGGCAGACCGCGGCGACCGGGGTCAGGTGGTCCTCGGAGAGCACCACGCGCAGGCCGTTGGCCAGCCGGTGCTCGGTCGCTGTCAGGCCGCCGGAGCCGGCCTGGGCGGTGGCCGTGTGACCCATGGGCATGTACGTCCCTTCGATCGCGGTGAAGAAGTCCTGCCACTGTATGCAAGCGCACCGACACCTGGCGAAGTTCCCGGGTCGCGGTCGGCGTTGTCAGTGGGACGGTCCACAATGGTCGGCGTCAGCAGCAGACCTTGTTGGTGGTCGCTAAGAAGAACACGTTGGTGAAGGAGCCGCAGCCGCGATGGCCCGCCGCAGCACGAAGACCCCGCCGCCGGACGATTTCGAGGAGAAGATCCTCGACATCGACGTCGTGGACGAAATGCAGGGCTCCTTTCTCGAGTACGCCTACTCGGTGATCTACTCGCGGGCCCTGCCGGACGCCCGCGACGGCATGAAGCCGGTCCACCGCCGCATCGTCTACCAGATGAACGAGATGGGGCTGCGCCCCGAGCGCGGCTATGTGAAGTGCGCGCGCGTGGTCGGCGAGGTCATGGGCAAGCTCCACCCGCACGGCGACGCGTCGATCTACGACGCGCTGGTGCGGATGGCGCAGCCCTTCTCCATGCGCCTGCCGCTCGTCGACGGCCACGGCAACTTCGGCTCGCTCGGCAACGACGACCCGCCGGCCGCGATGCGGTACACCGAGTGCAAGATGGCCGACGCCACGCAGCTGATGACCGAGTCGATCGACGAGGACACCGTCGACTTCTCGCCGAACTACGACGGCCAGGAGCAGGAGCCGGTCGCCCTGCCCGCCGCCTTCCCGAACCTGCTGGTCAACGGCGCGACCGGGATCGCGGTCGGTATGGCGACCAACATGCCGCCGCACAATCTGGGCGAGGTCATCGCGGCCGCCCGCCATCTGATCCGCCACCCCAACGCGGACCTGGAAGCGCTGATGCGCTTCGTCCCCGGCCCCGACCTGCCGACCGGCGGCCGGATCGTGGGCCTGTCCGGCATCAAGGACGCGTACGAGTCGGGCCGCGGCACCTTCAAGATCCGCGCCAAGGCGTCCGTGGAGAACGTGACGGCGCGCCGCAAGGGCCTGGTCGTCACGGAACTGCCGTTCACGGTCGGCCCGGAGAAGGTGATCTCCAAGATCAAGGACCTGGTCGGCTCCAAGAAGCTCCAGGGCATCGCCGACGTCAAGGACCTCACCGACCGCTCGCACGGGCTGCGCCTGGTCATCGAGATCAAGAACGGCTTCGTCCCCGAGGCCGTCCTGGAGCAGCTCTACAAGCTGACGCCGATGGAGGAGTCCTTCGGCATCAACAACGTGGCGCTGGTGGACGGCCAGCCGCTCACCATGGGCCTCAAGGAGCTGCTCGAGGTCTACCTCGACCACCGCTTCGAGGTCGTGCGCCGGCGCAGCGAGTTCCGCCGCACCAAGCGCCGCGACCGGCTGCACCTGGTGGAGGGCCTGCTCGTCGCGCTCCTCGACATCGACGAGGTCATCCGTCTCATCCGGTCGAGTGACAACTCGGCGCAGGCCAAGCAGCGCCTGATCGAGCACTTCTCGCTCAGCGAGATCCAGACGCAGTACATCCTGGACACCCCGCTGCGCCGCCTCACCAAGTTCGACCGCATCGAGCTGGAGAGCGAGCGCGACCGGCTCACCGGCGAGATCGACGAGCTGACCGGCATCCTGGAGTCCGACAGCGAGCTGCGCAAGCTGGTCTCGTCCGAACTGGCCGCGGTGGCCAAGAAGTTCGGCACCGAGCGGCGTACGGTCCTCCTCGAGTCGGCGGGCGCGCCGGTCGCGGCCGTGCCGCTGGAGGTCGCGGACGACCCGTGCCGGGTGCTGCTCTCCTCCACGGGCCTGCTGGCGCGCACCGCGAACGCGGAGCCGCTCACGGAGGCCGAGCGCCGCACCAAGCACGACGTGATCGTCTCCGCTGTGCCGGCGACCCAGCGCGGCGACATCGGCGCGGTCACCTCGGCCGGGCGGCTGCTGCGGCTCGCCGTGATCGATCTGCCGCAGCTGCCGGACACGGCGGCCGCGCCCAACCTCTCGGGCGGCGCCCCGGTCTCGGAGTTCCTCTCGCTGGAGGCCGACGAGACGCTGGTGTGCCTGACGACGCTGGACGAGTCGTCGCCGGGGCTGGCGATCGGCACCGAGCAGGGCGTGGTCAAGCGCGTGGTGCCGGACTATCCGGCCAACAAGGACGAGCTGGAGGTCATCTCCCTCAAGGACGGCGACCGGATCGTCGGCGCGGTCGAGCTGCGCACCGGCGAGGAGGACCTGGTCTTCATCACGGACGACGCGCAGCTGCTGCGCTACCAGGCCTCGCAGGTGCGCCCGCAGGGCCGCCCGGCGGGCGGTATGGCGGGCATCAAGGTCGCCGACGGCGCCAAGGTGATCTCGTTCACCGCCGTCGACCCGGCAAAGGACGCGGTGGTGTTCACCGTGGCGGGCTCGCGCGGCACGCTGCTCGGGGACTCGGCGGCGACGGTCAAGCTGACGCCGTTCGACCAGTATCCGCGCAAGGGCCGGGCCACCGGCGGCGTGCGCTGCCAGCGGTTCCTGAAGGGCGAGGACATGCTGGTCCTGGCCTGGGCGGGCGCGGCCCCGGCGAAGGCGGCGCAGGCCAACGGCACCCCGGCCGAGCTCCCGGAGCCCGACCCGCGCCGCGACGGCTCGGGCACACCGCTGGGCCACACGGTGACGGTGCTGGCGGGTCCCCCGCTGTAGCCGGCGCGGACCGGCTCAGCGCGGCGGGGCCGCGGGCGGGGGTTACTCCTCGCCCGGGGCCCCGCCGTCCTCTTCGGCGGTCTCCGCCGCGCAGGCCTCCTCCGCCCCGGGCGCCGCGTCCGCCGGATCGGCGTCCTCCGCCTCGTCCCCGCGGACGTAGCGCAGGACTCCCCACATGGCGGCCTCGTCCGGGGTGTCCCGCGGCCGCTCCGCCACGGCCGCGTCCAGGGCCGTGCGCAGTCCCCCGGTGTCGATGCCGGAGCCGATGAGGACGAGCTGGGTCAGCCGCTCCTCGCCGGGCGGCCAGGGCTCCGGGTAGAAGCGCAGGAACCGCCCGACGGCGTGGACGCCGTACCGGTTGAGCCGGTCGGCCGGGCCGAAGTCGACGAACCCCTTGATGCGGTAGAGGCCCTCGGGGCGGCTGTCGAGGAAGGCCATCAGCCGGCGCGGGTCCATGGGCACGGCCGAGGTGAAGCCGACGGACTCGTATCCGGTGTGCAGATGGGCGGTGTGGCCGCACCCGGGCCCGCAGGCCCGCCCGTGCTCCCCCTCGGGCGTCTCCTCCTCCTCCAGCAGGTCCTCGAAGGCGAGCTGGCCGACCCGCTCGGTGCTGGGCCTGCGGTCGAAGAACAGCTCGGGGTCGACCCGCCCGTACACGGACTCGACCACCGGCGCGCCCCCGTCGAGGGATGCCCGCAGCCGGTCGAGCTCCGCCCTCGCCACCCGGTCGGTCTTGTTGAGCACCACCAGGTCCGCGACCGCGAGATGGCGGTCGATCTCGGGGTGGCGCGCGCGGGTCGCGTCGTACTCGGCCGCGTCGACGACCTCGACCAGGCCGCCGTACACGACCCGGGGGTTCTCGCTGGCCAGCACCATCCGCACCAGCTCCTGCGGCTCCGCGAGCCCGCTCGCCTCGATGACGAGGACGTCGAGCCGGGCGGCGGGCCGGGTCAGCTTCTCCAGGTACACATCGAGCTCGCTCGCGTCGACGGCGCAGCACAGACAGCCGTTGCCGAGCGAGAGCGTGGAGTCGCCGAGCTGTCCGGCCACGGTCATCGCGTCGATCTCGATGGACCCGAAGTCGTTGACGATGGCCCCGATCCGGGTGCCCCGGCCGGCCCGCAGCAGATGGTTGAGCAGGGTGGTCTTGCCCGAGCCGAGGAAGCCCGCGAGGACCACGACGGGGATCTGCTGGGTCGGACCGGTCGCACTCACGGGGAAGACCTTTCTGGGGCAGCGCGTACGGGTGGGGCGCGGGGGGGTTCCCGGGGTGCGGGGCCCCGGGGTGGAGGTCCCCGGGGTGGGGGAAGATCCCGCGGCACGCTCCAGGATATGGGCGCGGCCGGTCCGGCCGTCCGGGCGCCCCGCGCGCACCGGGGCGGCTCGCGCGCCCGGCCGGAACGCGCGTGCCCTCCTTCCGGCCGCGCGTCGTCCGGGGAGGAGACGGGCAGATTGAGTGCCGCCGCGACCGGCGGCGCGCCCACACCCGGGAGGTCCCGTGACAGCCACGACAGCCCCGCCCACCTGGCTCCGCCGTACCGCGAAGTTCGCCCTCTGGACGGCCGCCACCCTCGCCGGGACCGCGCTGGTGAGCGCCGCCGCCGTCCTGGTGAGCGGCTGGCTCATCGACACCGTGCAGCGGCGCGAGGGCGGTCTGGACCGCGCCGGGGGCCGCAGCCAGATCGGCAACTATTTCAGCGCGGCGAGCGCGGTCTTCTCGGGCCTGGCTTTCCTCATACTGGTGGTGGCGCTGCTGTTCCAATACCAGGAACTGCGCATGCAGCGGCGCGAACTCGCGGACCAGCGCGAGGAACTGACCCAGTCCCGCCAGGAACTGCACCGCAGCGCCGAGGCGAATATGCGGTCGCTGCATGTGCAGCTGACCCGGATGGCCATGGAGGATCCGTCGCTCGCGGCAGTGTGGAACGGCTTTCCGGGTATCCCTCACGAGGAGGCACGACAGTACCTGTTCGCCAACCTGACGTTCGGGCACTTGTTGCTCGCCCGCCAGTGGGGCAGCTATTCGGACGAGGAACTGCGCGTACACGCGAGGTCATTACGGAGCAGCGAACCCTATCGGCGGTACTGGGCGCTCTCCAGGGACCTGAAATTCGCTCTCCCCAGGGACAGCCACGAAAGGAAATTGGCAGAGCTGATCGATGAGGAGATCGGCGCCACCCAGGGGCCGCCCACCGCCCCGCAGTAGTCACAGTCGTACGGGAGAAGAGACATGACCAGCCAGCACAGAAACGGACAGCACGGCGGCACGGCGACGACGGGGGCGCTCGCGGCGGGTGCCGTGGCGCTGGCCGCCGCCCTCAGCCTGGCGCTCGGCGCGGGGTTCCACGCGCTCGCCCCGGCGGCCGGCGCGGCCTCCGCGGGTGGCGTCTTCGCCGGGCTCGCGATCGCCGCGGGCGCCGCCGGGCTTGCCCTCCAGAACCGGCTGCTGGCCCGCCGGCTCACCCTCACCCACCAGCACCGGCTCCACTTCGACCTGCTCAGCAAGGCCATCGACGACCCCGAGCTGGCAGCCGTCCTCGACACGTTCGAGGAGGAGGTGCCCCCGGTGAAACAGCGGCAGTTCCTCTACGCGAACGCCCTCTACAGCAATGTGCTGCACGCCTACCGCACGGGCTCGACGAGCGAGAGCGAGATCGGCGGACATCTGCACGTCATCTGCCGCAGTCCTATTTTCCGCGAATACTGGGAGTTCACGCGCCGGCACCGGGCCGTACTCCAGGAAGGCTCGCAGGAGGCACGCCTGGGACGGCGTGTCGACGAGATCGTGCAAAACATCAGCCAGTTGAGGTAATCCTCACCAATTGCCAGGAGGCCTACCGCGACCTGCGCGAGTCTGGTTGTCTGTCCTACGTCCCAGACTCCTCCGAGCCATTGGAACGGTCCCTGGTGAATATCGTGCGCAGGGTCGGTGCCTCCCCACGAGAACGCGGCAGCCTGTCGGGGCAGACATGCCCCGACATCTTCGAGCTCAGCGACGGCAGCTTCGCCATCATCGGCGTCGACATGACCGAGATCCTGGACGGCAAGCTGCCCTATGACGCCGCCCGTGCCGATTACGAGCGGATCGTCGTCATCACCCGCGACACGCTGGTGCGTGCCAAGGCGGACATCCCCGAGGTGTGAGGAAGGGACGTAAGAAACGGATAAGGAACCAATAGCGGCGCAGAGGAAAGACACCGGAAATTCATGCCCGCAGCCACACGGCCGTGTCGCGCGGCAGCCGTCCGTCGGCGTCCAGGTCACCGCTGGCGAGCAGCAGCGCGGTGTGCGGCGGCAGTACGGCCGGTGCCTCGGCCAGGTTGACCAGGCAGCGCAGGCCGTGCGGACGGGCGAAGGCGAGGACCCCGGGCGGCGCGTCCAGCCAGGTCAGCGGACCGTCCCCGAAGCCGGGCACGGTCCGGCGCAGCCGCAGGGCCCGGCGGTGGAGGGTGAGCATGGAGTCCGGGTCCCGGGCCTGGCGGTCCGCCGCGTACGCCTCCCATCCGGGCGGCTGCGGCAGCCACGGCGTCGCCCAGGGCTCGGCGGTCCACGGCAGCGGCACCCGGCAGCCGTCGCGGCCCGGGTCGGTCCCGCCGGAGCGGAAGTGCATCGGGTCCTGGATGCGCCCGCGCGGGACGTCGGCCTCGGGCAGCCCCAGCTCCTCGCCCTGGTAGAGGTAGACCGAGCCGGGCAGGGCGAGCGAGAGCAGGGCGGCGGCCCGGGCCCGGCGGGTGCCGAGCGCCAGGTCGGCCGGGGTGCCGAAGCGCTTGGCGGCGAAGTCGAAGCCGGTGTCCGCGCGCCCGTACCGGGTCACCGTGCGCGTCACGTCGTGGTTGCACAGCACCCAGGTGGCGGGGGCGCCGACCGGGGCGTGTTCGGCGAGGGTGTCGTCCACGGCGCCGCGCAGCCGGTCCGCGTCCCAGGGGCAGGCGAGGAAGGCGAAGTTGAAGGCGGTGTGCAGCTCGTCGGGGCGCAGATAGCGGGCGAAGCGCTCGCTGTCGGGCAGCCACACCTCCCCGACGAAGATCCCCCCGTACGCGTCGGCCACCGGGCGCCACGAACGGTAGACGTCGTGGATGCCGTCGACGTCGACGTACGGGTGCGGGTCGGCGCCCTCGGTGAAGTCGGGCAGCGCCGGGTCCTTGACGAGCAGGGCCGCGGAGTCGACGCGGACGCCCGCCACCCCGCGCTCGAACCAGAACCGCAGGACGTCCTCGTGCTCCCGGCGGACCGCCGGATGCGCCCAGTTGAGGTCGGGCTGCCGGGGGGTGAAGAGGTGGAGGTACCATTCGCCGTCCGCGACCCGGGTCCACGGCGGCTCGCCCGCGAACTGCGAGGGCCAGTCGTTGGGCGGCAGCTCCCCGTGCTCCCCGCGCCCGGGGCGGAAGTGGAACAGCGCGCGCTCGGGGCCGCCGGGGCGGGCCGCGAGGGCGGCCCGGAACCAGGGGTGGCGGTCCGAGACGTGGTTGGGCACGATGTCGACGATCGTGCGCATGCCCAGCTCACGGGCCTCCGCGATGAGCTTCTCCGCCTCGGCCAGGGTGCCGAAGGCCGGGTCGATGGTGCGGTAGTCGGCCACGTCGTAACCGCCGTCGGCGAGCGGCGAGAGGTACCAGGGGGTGAACCACAGGGCGTCGACGCCGAGTCCGGCGAGGTAGGGCAGCTTCGCCCGGACCCCCGCGAGGTCCCCGGTGCCGTCGCCGTCGCCGTCGGCGAAGCTGCGGACGTACACCTGGTAGATGACGGCCGAGCGCCACCAGTCTTCCGGATCGAGGACGGTCACGGAACGGTCCTTTCGGGCAGGGAGGATTCCGCCGCGTGGCCCGGAGGACGGGGCCCGGAGGGCGTGGCCTGGACGGGAGGGGCCTGGACGGGAGGGCCGGCGGCGGAGCGGGAGGGCGGCGGCGCCGGTCAGCCCTTGAGGCCGCCCGCGGTCAGACCGCTCATGATGTTGCGCTGGAAGATCAGGAAGATGACGAGGGTCGGCAGGGAGGCCGTCGCGAGCGCGGCCGTCAGCCAGTTCTCGGGGACGCCCTGGGCGAGGGAGTAGATGCCGACGTTCAGGGTCTGCCTGGAGGGCTCGGGCAGGGTGAGCATCGGCCAGAGGAAGTCCTTCCAGACGCCGACCACCGCGAAGATGGAGACGACGCCGAGGATCGGCCGGGAGACCGGCAGCACCACCGACCGCAGGGTCCGCAGCGGCGACGCCCCGTCGACGGCGGCGGCGTCCAGCAGTTCGCGCGGGATGGAGTCGAAGAACCGCTTCAGCAGGAAGATGTTGAAGGCGTTGGTGACCGACGGCAGCCAGATCACCCAGGGCGTGTTGAGGAGGTTGCGCCGGAAGACCGGCACGTCCAGGACGGTCAGATACTGCGGTACGACCAGGACGGCGGCCGGGATCATCAGCGTGGCCAGCATCATCCCCAGGATGGCCCTGCCGAACAGCGGGCGGAGGCGCGAGAGCGAGTAGGCGGCGGAGACGTCCAGGACCAGTTGGAGGACGAGCGCGCCGAACGCGTACCAGAGGGTGTTCCTCAGCAGCCGCGCCAGGTCCATCACCTGCCAGGCATGGCGGTAGTTGTCGGTGTGCACGCCGTGCGGGACCAGGGTGGGCGGGATCCGGGTGAACTCGTCGGTGGACTTCAGCCCGTTGACGGCCATCCAGTAGAGCGGTCCGACGAAGACGAGGGTGAAGAGGGCCGTCACCAGGACGAAGGCGGTCCAGTAGAGGACCTTGCCCCGGGTCCGGCCGAGGGTGGCCGGTGAGATGAGGGTGCGTGTCGACACGGGTGTGCCACCATCCGTCCTGTCTCGGTGCTGGTGTTGGTGCCGGTGCCGGCGCTGGTCCTAGCCCTGGTCGTCGGCGGTGCGGCTCAGGCGTACGTACAGCGCCGAGAAGCCCGTCAGGAGCACGAGCAGGCACAGGCCGAGCGCGGCCGCGCCGCCGTAGTTGTTGAAGTTGAAGGCGTACTGGTAGATGAGATAGACCACGGTCGTGGTGGAGCCCTCCGGGCCCGCGCCGTTGGTCAGCAGGAACGGTTCGGTGAACACCTGCATCGTCGCGATGATCTGCATGAGGAACATCAGCGAGAGGATCAGCCGGGTCTGCGGGATGGTGACGTGCCAGATCTTGCGCAGCAGCCCGGCCCCGTCCAGCTCCGCCGCCTCGTACAGCTCCCCCGGTATCCCCTGGAGCGCCGCCAGGTAGATCAGCGTCGCGCCGCCCATGTTCATCCAGGTCGCGGCGATCACCACGGAGATCATCGCGGTGTCGGTGGACTGGAGCCACTGCTGCGCGGGCAGGTGTACCAGTTCGAGAATCCGGTTGAAGAGCCCGTAGCCCGGGTCGTAGAAGTACTTGAAGAGCAGCACCGAGGCGACCGGCGGCAGCATCACCGGCAGATAGACCAGCAGCCGGAGATACCCCTGACCGTGCCGGAACTCGTTGAGCAGGACGGCGACCAGGAACGGGACGGCGAAGCCGAGCACCAGCGCGAGTCCGGTGAACAGCAGCGTGTTGCGCCAGGCCTGCCAGAACGCCGGGTCGTGGAAGACGTAGGTGAGGTTGGACCAGCCGGCCCAGGTGGTCCGCCCGTCCTTCGTCTTCTGGAAGGCCAGGACGAACTCGCGGGCCATCGGGTACCAGGAGAAGAAGGCGAAGCAGAGGACGGCGCCGATCAGGAAGCCGTGTGCGGTCAGCTGGCGCCTGAGCAGCCCCGGCACCGGCCCGGCCGTTCTCGTCATCGGTTCGCCAGGACCTGGTCGACCTGAGAGGCGGCGGTGGCCAGCAGCTTGTCGGCGTCCGCGTTTTTGTTGGTGAGGACCCCGGACATCACGTTGTCGAGGACCTTGTAGATCTCCTGCGCCTTGGGGGGCTCGGCCTTTCCGGGGACCGGGTTGTCCATGTAGGCCCTGAAGTTGGCGACCGGCATGGTCGCGTTGGCGGCGCGCGCCCTGTCGTCGGCGGTCTTGGTGGGGCCGAGGAAGAAGTTCGGCTGGGGGACGCCGACCGGCAGGCCGTCCGCCTTGGTGCGGGCCCAGTCGAACTGGCCCCTGCCCGGGGAGAGCGTCTTGAGGTTGAGCCAGGCGACGGCCGCCTTGATCTTGTCGGGCGAGCTGCCCTTCTTGATCATGTAGCCGTTGCCGCCACCGAGGGTGGCCCTGCCGCCGGGGATGGGGCCCATGCCGAAGTTCTCGTAGCGGGCGCCGAGTTGCTGGACCATGTACGCGATGTCGTCGGGCGCCGCGAGGAACATGCCGAGCTTGTCGGCGGTGATCTGCTTCTGGAGGTCGCCCCACTTCAGCAGCTGCGTCTTGCTCATGCTCGCGTCCGTCCAGCGCATCTCGTGCAGGTTGCGCACGACCTGGCGGCCGAGGTCGGTGTCGAAGGCGGCCTTGGTGCCGTCGGCGGAGACCACGTCGCCGCCGAGGCCGTAGAGCGCTGCGGTGAAGTGCCAGCCGCCGGTGTTCTCGGCGCTGTAGTCGCCGTAGCCGTGGACGCCGCCGCCCAGGGCGGCGATGGCCCTGGCGGCGGTGCGGACCTCGGCCCAGGTGGCGGGCGGCTTGTCGGGATCGAGCCCGGCGCGCCGGAAGAGCCCCCGGTTGATGAGCAGGCCCATCCGGTAGTTGCTGGTCGGCAGGCCGTAGAGCTTGCCGTCCTTCTTCAGTACGCCGAGGACGCCCGGGTCGATGCCGGCGAGCGCGGGGACCGACTTCTGGGTGACGTACGCGGAGATGTCGGCGGCGCCGTCGTTGTCGAGGACCTGCTGGAGGTCGGTGAAGTACGTGTAGAACACGTCGGGCTGGGACTTGGCCTTGAGCATCGCGGTGAACCGGGCGGGTTCCTCGCACTGGCCGGGCGTCGACCTCCCGACGATCCTGACGTTCGGGTACGTCTTGTTGAAGGTGGCGACGTCCTCCTTCCACTCCTTCAGCTCGGCCGCCTTGGCGGCCGGCGGCATGCAGTCGATGGTCAGCGTGACCCTGGTCCGCGGGTCGAGCGGGGCCGCCGGGTCGGACGCGCCCGCGTTGCCCGAGCCGTCGGGGGTGCCGCCCCCGCTGCTGCTGGTGCCGCAGGCGGCCAGGACGGTGAGGGCGGCCGTGCAGAGCAGGGCCGTGGCCGGGGTGTGGCGCGGTATGCGGGCGGGGCGGAGCCGGGTGCGTCTCATCGGTGGTCCCCTTCGGGCTCAGCGTGGAGGGCCCCGGCCGACGGGCTCCCGGGGCGCGGCACACTCAACCACCGACCCCCCATGGGCGCAATATCTCGCGCGAAATTTGCAAATGATTGACAGTCGTGCGACGGCGTTCCGCACACACGAACGCGCCGGGCGAAGTCGCCCGGCGCGTCGAGGAGTTGGGGGGAGGCTACGGCCTGCGCGGCACCTGCGCCGTGGAGCCCCGCACCACCAGCTCGGGCTCGAAGAGCAGCTCGCCCGGCGGCACCACACCGCCGCCGATCTGGGCGGACAGCAGCTCCACCGCGGCCCGCCCCATCGCCTCGATGGGCTGGCGCACGGTGGTCAGCGGCGGCTCGGTGCAGTTCATGAAGGCGGAGTCGTCGTACCCCACCACCGACACGTCACGCGGCACGTCCAGGCCCCGGCGGCGGGCCGCCCGGACGGCACCGAGGGCCAGCGGGTCGCTGGCGCAGACGATGCCGGTGACGCCCCGCTCCAGCAGGCGCGAGGCGGCGGCCTGGCCGCCCTCCAGGGAGAACATCGCCCGCTCCACGCACTCCTCGGGCAGCGCCTCACCCGCCGCCTCGGCCAGCGCGCGGGCGGCGTCGAGCTTGCGCCGGGACGGCACGTGGTCGGGCGGTCCGAGCACCAGGCCGATGCGCCGGTGGCCGAGCGAGACCAGATGGCGCCAGGCCTGCTCCACCGCCACGGCGTCGTCGCAGGCCACACAGGGGAAGTCGAGGTGCTCTATGGAGGCGTTGATCAGGACGACGGGCACCTTGCGGTCGGCGAGCTGCTGGTAGTGCCCGTGCGGGGCGTCCATCTGCGCGAAGAGGCCGCCCGCGAAGACCACACCGGAGACCTGCTGCTGGAGCAGCAGCTCCACGTAGTCGGCCTCGGAGACCCCGCCCTTGGTCTGGGTGCAGAGCACCGGGGTGAGCCCCTGCTGGGCGAGCGCGCCCCCGATAACCTCGGCGAACGCCGGGAAGATCGGGTTCTGGAGCTCCGGCAGGACCAGCCCGACGAGCCGGGCGCGCTCGCCGCGCAGCTGGGTGGGCCGCTCGTAGCCGAGGATGTCAAGGGCGGTGAGCACGGCCTGCCGGGTGGACTCGGAGACCCCCGGCTTGCCGTTGAGCACCCGGCTGACCGTGGCCTCGCTGACCCCGACCTTCTTGGCCACCTGAGCAAGTCGTCGCGTCATGCGCGCAAGACTAGCGCAAGCGGTGCAAGCCGCTTGCGTAGAGCGGGATGCCGCCCGGAGGAAGCTCAGGGCGGCATCCGACGGCGTGACCCGACCTCCCCTACGGATTGATGTTGATCTTGAAGGTGGACGTGGTGTTCCTGATGTCCTGCGCGTTGTCCGCGAACCTCAGCCCGTTGAACGTGACCTCGCCGACCGCCGGGCCCTGCCCCGCCTCCGGCATCTCGTTCGCCCACAGGCCGAACCCGGACTTGGCGTCGTAGACGTCACCGCTGCGGTGCGCCCCGGTGATGCCGATGTCGCTCAGGACGGTGTCCTTGATCGGGAACTGCGGCTGCCCTCCCACGTAATTGGTCTGGAACATCACCCCGCTGTACGTCGGCGAGACGATGTCGACATGGTTGATCCGGATCCCCTGGAACACCTTGGAGGCGGAGAAGAGCCAGATCGCGGGGAACGTCTGCGCTCCCCAGAAGTGGCCCCCGGCCCGCTCGATCGTGACGCCGTCGAAGGTCGTCGGCCCGGTCCCGAAGCCGTTCATCGGGTAGCCGAAGTCCAGCGAGCTGACGGTGATCCCGGCGTAGACCAGCGTGTCCGCGATCCGGATGTTGCGGAAGGTGTTGTCGTACCCGCCGTAGACGGCCACTCCCGCGGCCCGCCAGGTCAGCAGCGAGGTCAGGTTCTCGTAGACGTTGTTCTTCTCGTCCGCGCCGCCCGCGTCGATCGCCGAGAACAGCGCGAAGCTGTCGTCGCCGGTGGCCCGGGCCTCGTTGTTGACCACGTGGTTGTCCGTGGACCCGTTGGTCATGTTGACGCCGTCGGCGAAGGTGTCGCGGATCCGGGTGTTCCTGATGGTGATCCGATCGGTGTTGGCCCCCCAGTACAGGCACACCTGGTGCTCGGCCCAGACGTCGTCGATGCTCATGTCCGCGACGTTGGAGAAGTCGAAGACCTTCCCCGGCCCGTCGATGCGGGAGGTGTAGTTGCCGAAGTACGCGAAGCCGGTGAACACCGAGCCGTTGGCGGTGTTCTCGGCCCGGAAACCGATGTCGGTGTTCTCCTGCCCCGCCGGCGCGTGGAACCGGGTGAACCAGGGTCCGGCCCCGACCACCTTCACCGCCTTGCCGTACACCTGGAACTTGCTCGACGTCTGGTAGTCGCCGGGCGGCAGATAGACGCCGACCAGCTTGCCGGTGGTGTCCATCCGCACCTTGTCCAGCGCGTTCTGCACGTCCTGGTGTCCGAACCCGGCGGGCACGGTGTACGTCGCCGGGTCCGGGTCGGCGACCGGGGACGCCTGCTCCAGGCTGATGAAGTCGATCGCGTACGAGGAGGTGTTCGCGGCGTCCTTCTGCAACCGGATCGTCGCGCCCTTGGGCACGGTGTCGCCCAGCAGCACGTTCGCCTCGTCGTAGACGTGGCGGGGCGCGCCCGAGCCCGGGGAGTTGCCGGGCCCCGCCTCGGCGCCGTACAGCCAGGCGTACCTGGACGTCAGGTCGACGGCCTTGCGGAAGGTGCCGTTCACATAGACGTCCAGCGTGGAGTCGATGCCCCCGCCGCCCGGCGCGTCCGGGATCGAGAACCGGGTGACCAGGGTGTTGGTGGGTGCCCTGGTCGTGAACTCCACATAGCTGCCCGTGCTGTCGAGGGTGACGGCCCTGCGGCCGGAGGCCTCGCCCGCGAGGTCGCCGATGGTCCGGTTGGGCCCGACGACCCTGGCCCCGCCGCCCGTCACCCCGTCCTCCGCCTCGTACGTGTCGTACGGCATGTTGGCGCCACGTCCCACGAAGAGCGGGTGTGTGCTGGTGTTGTTGCCGCGCTTCACCGGTAGTTCGTTGCCGTCGTCCGCGATCACCACCTTCACCGTGTATCTGCCGTTGGCCGCCGTCCAGCCGCCGAGGTCCACCGCGGAGGAGCTCGCGCCCGCCGCGATCGTTCCGCTGTAGGCGCCGGTGAGGGTCTTCACCGGGGCGCCCGCCGCGTCCAGGACGGTGAGCGTCACGGCGTGGGAGCCGCCGGCGGACGCCACCGTGCCCTGGTTCTTCACGGTCACCGAGAAGGACACCGACTGGCCCGCCGAGGGGGCGCTCGGGGACCAGCCCACTCCGGAGGCGACCAGGTCGGAGGAGGCCACCGGTTTGATCACCAGGGGGGAACCGGTGATGCTGTTGTTGGAGTCGTTCTGCTCGATGACGCTGTTGTCCGGATCAACGGAGGCGCCCAGCGCATAAGTTCCCGCGTCGCGCGATCCGATGTTCGCCGTCACGGTCCGGGAGGCTCCGGCGGCCAGCGCGCCGGCGCTCGCGGTGCCCGCCGTGGCCCCGCCGAGCCGGAAGGCCACCGTGGTGGCGGCCGAGGCCGAGGTCCCCCGGTTGTGCACGGTCGCGGAGAGCGTGACGGCGTCCGACTCCACCGGAGTGACGGGTGCGGCGCTCAGGGCCGTGATCTCCAGATCCGGGTTGGGCGCGGGCACTCCGATGACCTGGAACTCCGCGACCTGCCCGGCCGTGGCACCCGAGTTGGCGGTGAACCTCAGCTGCACGTCCGCGACCCGCGCGGCGACCGGGATCGTCACCGTGTTCCCGCTGGACGGGCTGAAGGTGTAGTCCTTGGCGACGACCAGAGCGGTGTACCCGGTCGCGCTCTGCTCGCGGCCGAGGACCTGGATGTTCTGCGTCCGGGTGCCCCAGCTGCTGTCGGGGTTGAGCTTGAGCACCACCGAGCCGGTGTCGGCGTTGGCGCCGAGCTTCACGGTGAGCGTGTTCGGATAGCCGGCGGCGGCGCCCTCCCAGTACGTGGTCAGGCTGTTGTCATTGGCGTTCTCCGCGACGAAGCCCTGGATCACCGAGGAGGCCGTGATCGGCTTGCCCACCGCGAGGTTGGAGCCGTCGCCGCCGGAACTCCCGTTGCGGGTCACGGTGTTGCTGGCCCCGGACCGGTTCCCGGCCGCGTCCCTGGCCCGTACGTAGTACGAGACGGTCAGGCTCGCGGGCTGGGTGTCGGTGTAGGCGGTGACGTTCCCGGCCACGCTCGTGACCAGGGTCTGGTTGGCATAGACCTCATAGGCGGTGACGCCCACGTTGTCGGCCGAGGCCTGCCAGGTCAGGGCGATCCGGCCGCTCGACGGCTCGGTGAAGGCGAGGTCCGCGGGCGCGGTGGGTGCCTGGGTGTCGCCGGTGTCGGCCTTGCGCGTGACGGTGTTGCTGTCGGCGGACCGGTTCCCCGCCGCGTCCCTCGCGCGTACGTAGTACGCGACGGTCACGCCGGTGGGCTGGGTGTCGGTGTACGCGGTGGTGTTCCCGGCCACGCTGGTGCGCAGCTCCCCGTTGGCGTACACGTCGTATCCGCTCACGGCCCTGTCGTCGGTCGAGGCGTCCCAGGTGAGGCGGATCTGGCCGGTGGCGGGCTCGGTGTACGCGAGGTTCCGCGGGGCCGTGGGCGGCTCGGTGTCGCCGGTGGCGGGGCCGTAGACCTCCAGCTCCGAGAGCTGGCCGGCCGGCTGCCCGGTGTTGGCGCTCACCAGGACCCGTACGTACCGGGTGGTGACCGCGTCGAGGGCGAGGGTGGCGGACCGGCCGGTGGCCGCGCTGAACTCGTACCCCCGGAAGGCGGTCAGATCGGTGAAGTCGGTGCCGTTGGCCGAGCCCTGGATCTTCAGGGTCTGGGTACGGGCGCCCCAGCCGTCCGGCAGCCGCAGCACCACCCGGTCGATCCGGACGGAGGCGCCGAGGTCGGCCTGGATCCACTGGGGCAGCGCGCCGTTGGCGCTCTCCCAGTAAGTGGCCCGGTCACCGTCGCCTGCGTTGCCCGGCACATACGTCTGCGTGTGGCCGGAGGCGGTCAGCGTCCTGCCGAGGGCGAGGTTGCCGCTCGTGTCGCCCGCCGCGTGCACCTCCAGCTCGGCGAGCTGGGCCGCGGGCCAGCCGGTGTTCGCCCGGATGTCGATCCGGACGAACCGTGTGAGGGCTGCGGGGAAAGCTATCTTCACGGTGTTGCCCGACCCCGGGCCGAAGCTGTACGCGGCGGCGCCCACCAAGGTGGTGAAGCCGGTCCCGTCCGCGCTGCCCTGCACCGCGAGGGTCTGCTGCCGGGCCTCCCACCCGGCCGGGAGTCTGAGGACGACCTCGTCCACGCGCGCGGAGGCGCCGAGATCGGCCTGCACCCACTGCGGGAAGGCGCTGCCGGAGCTCTCCCAGTAGGTCGAGGCGTTGCCGTCGGTGATGGTGGCGGCGGTGTGGGGGGTGTTGGCGCTGGAGGCGGCGGCCGGCCTGCCCGCCGCCAGATCGGGACCGCCGGCCGCCGAGGCGGAGAGCGACGGCCAACCGACCATCATCAGACTGGTGGCGATCACGGCGGCGAAGAGCGCCCGTATCCGTGCCCGCCCTGTCCAGGGGTGGATTCTCATGAGTCCCCGATCCGTACGGGTAGGGTTCCGCACCGAATGTGCTGCACCGAAGTTTCTGCGGGATGAGAGAAGTCTTTTGCGTTGGGCGGTCAGAGAGTTGCAGAGATATGTCATGTCGTCCATGGCTCTCACCCCGTGAACCGGCCGCTCTCCGCGCCTCCTCCGCCGACCGGACGCTCGCTTTCGCGCGCATCAGCGGCGGGTCCTGCGGATTTCCAGAGCGGCTGCCGGATGGCCGCAAGTTCACCGCAAACCATGCAAGCCATTTACGTAGCCGTGTGGCGGAACGACGACCGTCACCCGCCGCTGCCCACAGACCGAACAGATTTCGGAATGCGCCGATCCGCCGTCTACCGTGCATAGGCATGAGTGCCGTCCCCAGCACGCCCCCACCCGGACGGCGGCGGTTCGGCCGGCCCCGGCGCGTCTTCTCCCAGGTGCTGCTGATGCAGCTGGCCATCGCCGCCGGTGTCACCGTGCTCGCGACCGGCCTGTTCCTCGCCCCGCTCAGCCACCAGCTCGACGACCAGGCGATGCGCCGGGCGCTGGCCATCGCCCAGTCCACGGCCGCGCAGCCGCGGCTCGCCGCCGACCTCGTCGCGTCCGGGCCCGCCACCGACGGCCCCGTGCAGCGCGAGGCCGAACGGATCCGCCGGGCCACCGGCGCCGAGTACGTGGTGGTCATGGACCGGCGCGGGGTGCGCTGGTCGCACCCGGACGGCCGTCAGCTCGGCAGAGTCGTCTCCACCGACCCCAGCGACGCGCTGGCGGGCGAGGACGTGATGGAGATCGACAGCGGCACGCTGGGCCGCTCCGCGCGCGGCAAGGTGCCGCTGCGGGACGCCGGCGGGGCCATCGTCGGGGCGGTGTCGGTCGGGATCGAGTACGACAGCGTGCGCGCCCGGCTCCTCGCCGCCATCCCCGGGCTGCTCGCCTACGCGGGCGGTGCCCTCGCGGCCGGTGCGCTCGCCGCCTACCTGATCTCCCGCCGGATCCAGAAGCAGACCCGTGACCTGGCCTTCTCGGATATCTCGGCGTTGCTGGCGGAGCGCGAGGCGATGCTGCACTCGATCCGCGAAGGTGTGGTGGCACTCGACCGCGGCGGCCGCGTCCGGCTGCTCAACGACGAGGCCCAGCGGCTGCTCGGCGTCGGCCCCGAGGCCGCCGGGCGCCCGCTGGACGAGGTGCTGGGCGCCGGGCGGACGACCGATGTCCTCACCGGGCGCGTCCGGGGCACCGACCTGCTGACCGTACGCGGCCACCGCGTCCTGGTCGCCAACCGGATGCCGACCGACGACGGCGGGGCCGTCGCCACCCTCCGCGACCGCACCGAGCTGGAACGCCTGGGGCGCGAGCTGGACTCCACCCACGGTCTCATCGACGCGCTGCGCGCCCAGGACCACGAGCACGCCAACCGGCTGCACACCCTGCTCGGTCTGCTGGAGCTGGAGATGCACCAGGAGGCGGTCGAGTACGTCACGGAGGTCGTCGGGGTGCACCGGACCACGGCCGAGCAGGTCACCGAGAAGGTCCACGACCCGCTGCTGGCGGCGATGCTGGTCGGCAAGGCCACCGTGGCGGCCGAGCGCGCGGTCGCCCTGCGCATCACTGCGGACACCCTGCTCCCGGACCGGCTGGTCGACCCGCGCGGCCTCGTCACCGTCGTCGGGAACCTCGTGGACAACGCCCTGGACGCGGCCGTCGGCACCGCGGACGCCTCGGTCGGCGTGACCCTGCGCGCCGAGGGACGTACCGCCGTGCTGCGGGTCGTCGACAGCGGCCCCGGCGTCCCCGAAGGCCACCGCGAACTGATCTTCACCGAGGGCTGGTCCACCAAGGAGCTGCCGGCCCACGGCAAGCGGGGCCTGGGGCTCGCCCTGGTCCGCCGGTTCGCCGAGCGGCAGGGCGGCCACGCGCGCGTGGCGACGGCGCCGGGCGGCGGGGCGGAGTTCACCGTCGTCCTGCCGGAGGCGCTGAGCGAGGCCCTGGGTGAGGCGGCGGGTGAGTCGGTGAGCGAGGCGGTGGGGGGCGTCGTGGTGGACGATCCCGTACGGGGTCATGCCCCGGACAGGACCGCACCGGCCGACGGTCCGCACGGGACCTTCCCGCATCAGGAGGCGCGATGATCGACGTTCTCGTCGTGGACGACGACCGGCGGGTCGCCGACATCAATGCCGCGTACACCACGAAAGTTCCCGGTTTCCGGGTGGTGGGGACGGCGCATTCGGCCGCGGAGGCGCTCGCGCTCATCGCCGAGCGCCCGGTCGATCTGGTCCTGCTGGACCACTACCTGCCGGACGAGAACGGTCTCGCCGTCGTACGCGAGCTGCGCCGCCTCGGCCTGCACACCGACGTGATCATGGTGACGGCCGCCCGTGACGTGGCCACGGTCCAGGCCGCGATGCGCCAGGGCGCACTCCAGTACCTCGTCAAACCGTTCACCTTCGCGGGACTGCGCACCAAACTGGAGGCGTACGCCGCGCTGCGCCGCACCCTGGACGACGGTGGCGAGGCCGAACAGGCCCAGGTGGACCGGATCTTCGGCGCCCTCTCGGTCCCCGCCGAGCCCGACCTGCCCAAGGGGCACTCCCCCACCACCGCCGAACTGCTGCGCCAGGTGCTGCTGGCGGCCGAGGGCCCGCTCTCGGCGCAGGAGATCGCCGAGCGGACGGGGGTGAGCCGGCAGACCGCCCAGCGCTATCTCAAGCTCCTGGAGCGGACCGGCCGCGTGCGGCTCGGTCTGCGTTACGGCGAGACCGGCCGCCCCGAGCACCGCTACACGTGGGCGACCGGCCGCTGACCCGCGTGGCCCGTGCCCTTCGCCGCCCGGCTCACGGTCATGGTCGTACCGGTACGCCCGCGCGACGCGCCCCGGCGGGCCCGGCCGGGCACCTGAGCACCGGAGGAGCGGTCCTGCCCCTGACCACGGGCGGATCGATCCTGCCCGGCCGCTACACCGCGCCCGCCCCCGTGAGCGACCGCACCTCCGTCTCGGCGTGGCGCGCCGCGTCCGGCGGTTCGGCCGAGGTGACCGTGCCCATCCAGCCGGCGAGGAAGCCCAGGGGGATGGAGACCAGGCCCGGGTTCTCCAGCGGGAAGAACTGGAAGTCCACCCCGGGGAACAGCGCGTTCGGGCCGCCCGACACGACCGGCGAGAGCACCACCAGGACCAGCGCCGGGATCAGCCCTCCGTAGACCGACCAGACGGCGCCCCGGGTGGTGAAGTTCCGCCAGAACAGCGAGTAGAGCAGCACGGGCAGATTGGCCGAGGCGGCGACCGCGAAGGCCAGCCCGACCAGGAACGCCACGTTCAGGTCGCGGGCGAGCAGCCCCAGACCGATGGCGACCGCCCCGATCCCGGCTGCGGCGATCCGGGCCACCGTCACCTCGCTGTGCTGCCTGGCGTGGCGCCGCCGCAGCGAGGCGTACAGGTCGTGGGCGACGGAGGCGGAGGAGGCGAGCGTGATCCCGGCGACGACGGCCAGGATGGTGGCGAAGGCGACCGCGGCCACGACCGCGAAGAGAACCGTTCCGCCTGTGGAGCCCGCTCCGCCGCCCAGATTGAGCGCCAGCAGCGGTACGGCCGTGTTCCCGGCGGCGTTCGCGGACTTGACCTCGGCGGAGCCGACCACGGCGGCCGCGCCGAAGCCCAGCACGATGGTCATCAGATAGAAGCCGCCGATGAGGCCGATCGCCCAGACGACCGAGCGGCGCGCGGCCCGCGCGGTCGGCACGGTGTAGAAGCGGGAGAGGATGTGCGGCAGCCCCGCCGTACCGAGCACCAGGGCCAGGCCCAGGCTGATGAAGTCGAGCCGCGCGGTCCAGCCGCCGCCGTATCGCAGCCCGGGGGCGAGGAACTCCCTGCCGTGCCCGCTCCGCTCGGCCGCCGTGGTCAGCAGCAGGTTGATGTTCCCGTGGAAGCGCATCAGCACCAGGACCGTGAGCGTGACCGCGCCCGCCATCAGCAGGACGGCCTTCACGATCTGGATCCAGGTGGTCGCCCGCATCCCGCCGAGCGATACGTAGATCACCATCAGCGCGCCCACGCCGATGACGGTCCACGCGCGGGCCGCGCCGCTGGAGCCGCCGAGCAGCAGCGCCACCAGGCTGCCCGCGCCGACCATCTGCGCCACCAGATAGAGAACGGACACGGTGACCGAGGACGTTCCCGCCGCGATCCGGACCTGGCGCTCGCTCATCCGGGCGGCGATCACATCGGCGAGGGTGAACCGCCCGCAGTTGCGCACCAGCTCCGCCACCAGCAGCAGCACCACCAGCCAGGCCACCAGGAAGCCGACGGAGTAGAGCATCCCGTCGTACCCGAAGAGCGCGATCAGCCCCGAGATACCCAGGAAGGACGCGGCCGACATGTAGTCGCCCGCGATGGCGAAACCGTTCTCCATGGGGGAGAAGAGCCGTCCGCCCGCGTAGAACTCCTCCGCCGAGCCGTGCCGGTCGCGGCTCACCCAGGTGGTGATCGCCAGCGTGGCCGCCACGAACGCGCTGAACAGCAGCAGCGCCAGCGCCTGATGATCCCTGCCGACGCTCACCTGGCCATCCCCCGTGTCATCTCCTGGGTGTCCCAGCGCAGTTCGAGCGCGGCCCGGTCCCGGCGCAGCCGTGCGTGCCGCGCGTACGCCCAGGTCAGCAGGAAGGTGGAGAGGAACTGGCCGAGCCCCGCGACCATGGCGACGTTGACCGCGCCCGCGACCTGACGAGCCATCAGGCCGGGTGCTGTGGTCGCGGCGACGACGTACGCGACGTACCAGGCGAGGAACGCCAGCGCGGCCGGGACCACGAACCGGCGGTAGCGGGCGCGCACCTCCTGGAAGGCGGCGCTGCGCTGCACCTCCAGATAGATGTCCGCCGCGCTGTGCCCGGGCGCCGCCTCGGCCGCCCGCTGCCGCGGCGGGGCGAACGCGGGCACCGTGCCGTCCAGTTCGCCCCAGCCGGAGGCGAGCGCGTCGTACCAGGGGTCGTCGATCCGTGCCGCCGCCGGGTCGTGCCGTTCCCGTTTCTCCACCGAACAACACTCCTTAGTCCACGGCCTTGTTCGGCCGCGTGCCCAAGGATGGGCAGGAGGGGACGCCCCCGCACTCTTCAACGCCCCCTCTTCACCCCATTAGGTGATGGCCGGACCCGGTGGGCGCGTGAGGCCGTGCTGATAGGCATACCGCACGGCCTGGGCCCGGTCCCTGGCTCCCGTCTTGGCGAAGATGTTGTTGATGTGCGTCTTCACCGTCGCCGTGGAGATGTGCAGCGCGCCGGAGATCTCGGGGTTGGACAGGCCCTCCGCGACGAGGCCGAGCACCTCCCCCTCACGGCCGGTGAGCCCGTCGGGCAGCACCGCCGGACCGGCCGCCGGCACCGGCGCCGTCACCCGTTCGAGCAACCGTCGCTGCACCGAGGGCGCCAGGCCCGCCTGTCCGGCCAGTACGTCCTGTATCGCCCTGACGATCTCGTCGCCGCCCGCGTCCTTGGTGAGGTACCCGCGCGCCCCGGCCCGCAGCGCCGGGAAGAGCGAGTCGTCGTCGGCGTACGTCGTCAGGATCACCACCTGGGTGCCCGGATACTCGGCGCGGATACGGCGGGTGGCCTCCGCCCCGTCGCAGCGCGGCATCCGCAGATCCATCAGGACGACGTCCGGCGCCACTTCGGCGACCAGCGCGACCGCCTCGTCGCCGTCCCTGGCCGCTCCCACGACCTCGACCCCGGGCAGCAGCCCGAGGAGCATCACGATCCCCTCGCGCACCACCGCCTGGTCGTCCGCCACCACCACACGGATCGCACGTCCCCCGGCTTTCGCACCGTCCCCGGCTCCCGCGCCTCCTGCCGTCACACCGCCCCCTTCACCGGTCATGCCGGCACCCGCAGCCGCACCACGAAGCCCTCCTCCTCCGGTCCCGCCTCCAGAGTCCCGCCGAGCAGTTCGGCGCGCTCCCTCATCCCCAGCAGACCGTATCCGGAACCGCTCGGTCCCCAATCATCGGCGACGTCGCCACCCCCCGAATCCCTTACCTCCAGGGCCACTTCGTCCGGCAGATACTCCAGCCGGACGGCGACGGCCGCGCCCGGTGCGTGCTTGCGTACGTTCGTCAGGGCCTCCTGTGCCACGCGCCGCACCGCCTGTGACGCCTCCGCCGTCAACGGCCGCCGCTCCCCCGCCACTTCGACCCCCGCCGGGCCGCCGGGTCCACCGCCTTCGACGAGCGTGCGCAGGAAGTCCTCGACCGGCGTGATCTCCCCGCGCAGCGCGGAGAGCGCCTGCCGGGTCTCGGCCAGCCCCTCCCGGGCCATCGACCGGGCCGCGACCACCCGCTCCAGGATCCGGTCCCGGAAGTCCCCCACGGGCTCGCGCTCGATCATCAGCCGGGCCGCCTCCAGATGCACCAGCTGCGCGGAGAGGCTGTGCGCCAGCACGTCATGGATCTCGCGGGCGATCCTGGCCCGCTCGGCGAGCGCGGCCGACTCGGCCTCGGCGGCCCGGGCGGCCCGCTCCTGGGCAAGCAAGCGCTGGGCGCTGCCCCGCGCCTCCGCGTCCAGCCGCAGCACATACCCGGCGAGGCCCAGACCCGCCGTGGTGAGAGCGGTGGTCGGCCAGTCGTCGGTGTTCACCGCGGCATACGCCCCGAGGGCCACCAGGGTGGCGGGGACGGCGGCGCCCAGCGGGAGCCGCTCCAGGGCGGAGACCGCGCAGCCGCACCACGCGATGGTCGCGAAGACGCGCCAGTCGGTCTGCTGCGCGCCCAGGGCCGTCGCCATCAGGAGCGCGAGCAGCCCCAGCGAGGGCCACAGCCGGTGGGCCAGGGTCTGCTGCCAGAACGCCCGGGCCAGCACGACCATCACCGCCACCATGGCGATGCCCACGGCCCAGGACCAGTTCCGCGGGCCCTTCTCGCTGATCGCGGTCCAGAGCATCCCGCCGAGCAGCAGCCCGCGCACGCTCCACATGATGGCGATCCGTGCGCGGCTGAGCCCCTCACGGGAGAGCGCCTCCCGCGACGGCCAGGTCAACCAGACGTCGGCGGTCACACGCGGTCCTTCCACAGGGGCCGGACCCGGCTGTCGGCAGCGACACCGTACGACGCGGGCAGGGAGCGGGCGCGCCAGGCGAGGATGCCGTCGCGGACCAGGAGCGAGGCGGCCAGGCCCAGCAGCAGGGCGCCCGTGCCCATCCGTATCCCGGCGAGGGCGCCAATGCCGGTGAGCCCGAGCCGGACGGCGATGCCCAGGCCCCAGACGGCTGCCGTCGCCCGGGTGCCCCTGGTCCACACCGAGCCGTCCGGCTCGGACCACAGCCTGCCGGTCCAGCCCCAGGCCGCGCCCATGAGGAGCCCGGTCGCGATCTCGGTGCCCAGCAGCACGACCGAGGCCAGGTGGTGGTCCGGGTCGACCAGGCCCTTCTCCCGTATCCCCAGGTAGACCAGGACCGCCGGCACGACCCACCAGCGCCTGGCGTCGGCCAGCGGCTGGGGCCGCACCTGGCGCGAGACGATCAGCGCGACGACGGCCACCGCCACGAGCACGTTCACGAACGAGGACATCTGGGCCTCCGAACCTCGACGGCGGGATTTCCTTCTGCCCTCGACGTTACGGAAACGGCCTGGTCGGACACATCGGGTCAGGGGTGGATCGTGGGTGGATCCCTCGGCTCCACCCTCGGGTGGAGACACCACCCGGACGGCCCACCGCGACGGGGTCCACGGCGATGGCCGGGCCCCGCGCCGCGGTCGCGACACGGAACCCGGCCATGGCCGTGCGTGTCCCTAGGCGTCGATGCGGGACCGGTCCAGCGTCGCCGCCGAGCTGGTGATGAACTCCTTGCGGGGCGCCACCTCGTTGCCCATGAGCAGGTCGAAGACGTGCTCGGACGCCTCCAGGTCGCCGATGTTGATCCGGCGCAGGGTGCGGAAGCGCGGGTCCATCGTGGTCTCCGCCAGCTGGTCCGCGTCCATCTCGCCGAGGCCCTTGTAGCGCTGGATGGTGTCCTTGTACCGGACGCCCTTGCGCTGGAACTCCAGCAGGGTCTGGCGCAGCTCGTTGTCCGAGTACGTGTACACGTACTTGTCCTGGCCCTTCTTGGGCTGGACCAGCTCGATGCGGTGGAGCGGCGGGACGGCGGCGAAGACCCGGCCCGCCTCGACCATCGGGCGCATGTAGCGCTGGAAGAGGGTCAGCAGCAGGATGCGGATGTGGGCGCCGTCGACATCGGCGTCGACGAGCAGCACGATCTTGCCGTACCGCGCCGCGTCGATGTCGAAGGTGCGGCCCGAGCCCGCTCCTATGACCTGGATGATCGCGCCGCACTCGGCGTTCTTGAGCATGTCCGAGACGGACGCCTTCTGCACGTTGAGGATCTTGCCCCGGATCGGCAGCAGCGCCTGGAACTCCGAGTTCCGGGCGAGCTTGGCGGTGCCGAGCGCGGAGTCCCCCTCGACGATGAAGAGCTCGCTGCGCTCCACGTCGTCGCTGCGGCAGTCGGCCAGCTTGGCCGGCAGCGAGGAGGACTCCAGCGCCGTCTTCCGCCGCTGCGCCTCCTTGTGCTGACGGGCCGCGATCCTGGTCCGGGCCGCCGCGACGATCTTGTCCAGTACGGCACGGGCCTGCGCCTTGGCGTCCCGCTTGGTGGAGGTCAGGAACGCCTTCAGCTCCTTGGCGACCACGTTGGCGACGATCCGGTTGGCGGCCGAGGTGCCGAGCACCTCCTTGGTCTGGCCCTCGAACTGGGGTTCGGCGAGCCGGACGGTGACCACCGCCGTGAGGCCTTCCAGCGCGTCGTCCTTGACGACGTCGTCCTCGGCGACGCGCAGCAGCTTCGCCGAGCGCAGCACCTCGTTGACGGTCTTGGTGACCGACCGCTCGAAGCCGGCGACGTGGGTACCGCCCTTGGGGGTGGCGATGATGTTCACGAACGACTTCAGGTTCGTCTCGTATCCCGTGCCCCAGCGCAGCGCGATGTCCACGCCGAGCTCGCGGGTGACCTCGGTGGGGGTCATGTGGCCGCGCTCGTCCAGGACCGGGACGGTCTCCTTGAAGCTGCCCTGGCCGGTGAGCCGCAGCACGTCGCAGACGCCCTTGTCCTGGGCCAGGTACTCGCAGAACTCGCTGATCCCGCCGTCAAAGCGGAACGTCTCTTCCTTCTTGCCCTCGCCGTCGATGCCGCGCTCGTCGCGGACGACGATGGTCAGACCGGGGACCAGGAAGGCCGTCTGGCGCGCCCGCTGGTGGAGCGTGTCCAGGGAGAGCTTGGCGTCCTTGAGGAAGATCTGGCGGTCCGCCCAGTAGCGGATACGGGTGCCGGTGCGGGTCTTGGGCACGCGCTTGCCCTTGAGCAGCCCGCTGGAGGGGTCGAAGGGGGCGTCGGGACCCTGCTCGGTGAACATCCCGGGCGTGCCGCGCCGGAAGCTGATCGAGTGCGTCGCGCTGTTGCGGTCGACCTCGACGTCGAGGCGGGCCGAGAGCGCGTTCACCACGGACGCGCCCACGCCGTGCAGACCGCCGGAGGCGGCGTAGGAGCCGCCGCCGAACTTTCCGCCGGCGTGCAGCTTGGTCATGACGACCTCGACGCCCGACAGACCGGTCTTGGGCTCGATGTCGACCGGGATGCCCCGGCCGTTGTCCCGCACCTCGACCGAACCGTCGTCGTGCAGGATCACCTCGATGAAGTCGCAGAACCCGCCCAGGGCCTCGTCGACGGAGTTGTCGATGATCTCCCAGAGGCAGTGCATCAGGCCGCGGCTGTCGGTCGAGCCGATGTACATGCCCGGGCGCTTGCGGACCGCTTCGAGGCCTTCAAGGACGAGCAGGTGCCGCGCGGTGTAGTTGGAGCCGTCCCGGTCGGCGCCGGAGAGCAGCGCAGTGGACGGAACGGACGTCTCGGCGGTCACGCAGTTCGCTCCTCGCTGAATTTCAATTCGCCCCCTGGTGGGTAGGGGGCCGGCGTCGGTCGCCGGTCAGAGGGTACCGAGGCCTGGTAGAGCCGTTGTCACGCCACCCTCGGCAGATACTCATGCTAGTCCAGCGTCGTATGCATGTTCGATCCCTCGTGGGGGTGATACGGATGTCACGTTCCCATCCAGGCATGAACCATTTAGGCTCCGGGCACGTCCTCATGAACAACCGGCAACCCCGCCGGGAGGACAACCGAGACAAGCAACGCGAAACCGTAGAGCACCGCAATACGGCTCATTCGCCGCCAACCGGCAGCAGACAGCCACCTCGACCAAGAAGTTTCGAGGAAAAGGCACGAGCGGGAACGTTTTCGGCCTGGTTGGATGTTGACCCTGGTACGACAGCTCGTCGAGCTAGAGAAGAGGCGACGTGACTACTGTTCTGACCCCCGCGAGCCCCCTGACGGCCGCTGACCGTTGCGACCGCTGCGGCGCACAGGCATACCTGCGTGTCCTTCTGACCAGCGGCGGCGAACTGCTCTTCTGTGCTCACCACGGACGCAAGTTCGAGCCGGAACTGAAGAAGATCGCCGCTGAGATACAGGACGAGACGGACCGCCTCACCGCGGTGCCCGAATCCGCAGGCGAAGAGGATCGCTGAACCTCGCACTGACGACGAGCCAGGGCCGGTCCAGGACCGGCGACGGGCGGCCGCCCCCGTGTGGGGCGGCCGCCCGTTCTCTTGGCTCGCGCGCCGCTACAGGGGCGCCGCGTTCGGTGACGGGCCGACGAACGCGGAGATCCGGGTGTAGACCCCCGGGTTCTCCGCCTCCCCGCAGCCGCTCCCCCAGGACACCAGGCCCACCAGCCGCCCCATCGCCACCAGCGGCCCCCCGCTGTCGCCCTGACAGGCGTCGTGGCCGCCCTTGGGATCGCCCGCGCAGACCATGGTGGCCTTCAGGTACGCGTCCCCGGAGTTCCCCGGGTAGGCGTGCTCACAGGCCTTGTCCGCCAGCACCCACACCCGGGTCGAGCGCAGCGATGCCGCGTAGGTGCCCCGCCCCGTCGTGTCACCCCAGCCGTAGACCGTCGCCGGGGTGTCCGGGGCGTACGCCGGATCGCCCGGCCCCGCGAGCCCGATGACGTACGACTCGGGCAGCGCGCTCGCCAGGGTGAGCATCGCGATGTCACCCGAGTTGCTGACCGGCTTGTAATCCGGGTTGACCCAGGTGTCCCGTACGGCGACCTCCTGGCCGGTGGTGCCGCGCAGCTCGGAGCGGCCCGCGATCACCTTCAGGTCGTGCATTCCGTTGGTGCCGAGCACCTCCTTGCTGAGGCAGTGCGCGGCGGTGATCACCTTGGTGGGCGCGACCACCGCTCCCCCGCAGAACTGACCCGCGCGCGCTGCTCCGAACCGGAGACGACTGGAGAGCGCGACGGCGTACGGGCTGTCCTTCACGGAGGCGGGCGTGCCCCCGATGACCACACTGTCGGCGGCGGCCGGCACGGGTGCGGCCAGCGGTACGGCGGTGGCGGCGGCCGTGAGGGCCAGCGCCCCGCGCAGCGCTCGGACGGTGGGGCGTCGCATACGGTCTCCTGACTCGGGGTGACACGGGCACACACCCAGAGTCAACGAGGCATTGACGCCTCGCACCCGCTCGGACACGCGCGAGGGCCCGGCTCCCTTGCGGAAATCGGGCCCTCGGTCACATCCGATCCGTACGACAGGCGTACGAACGCGACCTAGTCGAGGTAGTCGCGCAGCACCTGCGAACGCGACGGGTGGCGCAGCTTCGACATGGTCTTCGACTCGATCTGACGGATGCGCTCACGCGTCACTCCGTAGACCTTGCCGATCTCGTCCAGGGTCTTCGGCTGGCCGTCGGTGAGGCCGAAGCGCATGGAGACCACGCCCGCCTCGCGCTCCGACAGGGTGTCGAGGACCGAGTGCAGCTGCTCCTGGAGAAGCGTGAAGCTGACCGCGTCGGCCGGGACCACGGCCTCGGAGTCCTCGATGAGGTCACCGAACTCGCTGTCGCCGTCCTCACCCAGGGGGGTGTGCAGCGAGATCGGCTCACGGCCGTACTTCTGGACCTCGATGACCTTCTCCGGGGTCATGTCGAGCTCCTTGGCCAGCTCCTCCGGGGTGGGCTCGCGGCCCAGGTCCTGGAGCATCTGGCGCTGCACGCGCGCGAGCTTGTTGATGACCTCGACCATGTGCACCGGGATACGGATGGTGCGGGCCTGGTCGGCCATCGCGCGGGTGATCGCCTGACGGATCCACCAGGTGGCGTACGTGGAGAACTTGTAGCCCTTGGTGTAGTCGAACTTCTCGACCGCGCGGATCAGACCGAGGTTGCCCTCCTGGATGAGGTCCAGGAAGAGCATGCCGCGGCCCGTGTAGCGCTTGGCCAGCGAGACCACGAGGCGGAGGTTGGCCTCCAGCAGGTGGTTCTTGGCGCGGCGGCCGTCCTCGGCGATGATCTCCAGCTCGCGCTTGAGCTTGGGAGCGAGCTTGTCGGCGGCCGACAGCTTGTCCTCGGCGAACAGACCGGCCTCGATGCGCTTGGCGAGCTCGACCTCCTGCTCGGCGTTGAGCAGCGGGACCTTGCCGATCTGCTTCAGGTAGTCCTTGACCGGGTCGGCGGTGGCGCCGGCGACGGCGACCTGCTGGGCGGGTGCGTCGTCCTCGTCGTCGTCGGAGAGGACGAAGCCCTTGTTCTCGCCCTCGGCCTCCTCTTCGTCACCCTTGCCGGGCGCGACGTCCTCGAGCAGCTCCTCGCCCTCGACGACTTCCTCGTCGCCCTTCTTCCCGGCGGTCTTCTTCGCGGCCGTCTTCTTGGCCACGGCCTTCTTGGCGACGGTCTTCTTCGCGGCCGTCTTCTTGGCGGCGGCCTTCTTGGGCGCCTCGGCGTCGTCCGCCGACGCGTCCACGGTCTCGGCCGCGGGGGCCGCGGTGGCCGCGACGGTCTTGGTCACGGTCGTCTTGGCCGCGACGGTCTTGGTGGCGGTGCGCTTCGCCGGGCTCTTCGCTGCGACGCTCTTCCGGGTGCGCTTGGGAGATTCCGCGGCACTGACCATCAGCGTCACACCCTCTTCCTCGAGGATCTGGTTGAGGCTGCGCAGAACATTCTTCCACTGGGTTGGCGGAATCTGGTCGGCTTCGAAGGCCCGACGCACGTCATCGCCGGCGATCTGCCCATCAGCCTTTCCCCGCTCGATGAGCGCCATCACAGACTCTGACTCGGCGATCTCCGGCGGGAGCGTACGGGATGTGCTGGCCGACACGAACAACCTCTCGGAACGATGGAAAACGGCTTCCGGCCCCGCCCATGATCGGGCCGGAGCCGACGACCGTCGACTGGGGATTGTGCCGACGGCGCGGGCTGAACCTCGGAGCTGCACAGCGCCGCGTTCGGCTGCTGTATTCCTTCCTCGGCTGTTACCTCTTAGGTCATCGCACGGTTCCGAGGAGTGTTACGCCCAATCTACGTGGCCCGAGTCACACCCCATACACGACATAAAGGCCACCAGGGGTAAAGTGCCCATAATCGCGTCGCCGGACCCCCCGAGGTCCGGCGACGCGTCCTTCCTCCGGGCGGGGCGGCGGGGCCTCGCCCGGCCGCGCTCCGCCCTCAGTGCTCGCGCGGCGCGGGGACGACGCGCTCCACCTCGGGGTGGACGGTGAGCAGCTGCCGCATGGCGGCCTCCGCGGCCGTCCCGTCGGCGCCCGCCAGCGCGTCCACGATCCGGGCGTGGTGGGTGAGGGCCACCTCCGAGTGGCGGTCACAGCCGGTGACCGGTCCGCCGGAGACCTGGAGGGCGGCGCCGACGATCCCGGAGAGGTGCTCCAGCATGCGGTTGCCCGCGGCCTGGATGAGCAGGGAGTGGAACTCCGCGTCGGCCCGGGAGAAGGTGATCACGTCACCCTGGGTGAGGGAGTGGCCCATGATCTCGACCATGTCGCCGAGACGCTGCTGGAGGTCCTCGCGGCCGTGCCCCGCGGCGAGGCGCGCGGCCAGCGGCTCGATCGTCCAGCGCAGCTCGCTGAGCTCGCGGCGCTGGTCGTCGCGCTGCGGCCCGAAGGCCCGCCACTCGATGATGTCGGGGTCCAGCAGGTTCCAGTCGCTGACCGGACGGACCCGGGTGCCGACGTTGGGGCGCGCGCTGACCAGGCCCTTGGCCTCCAGGACGCGCAGCGACTCGCGGACGACGGTCCGGGAGACCTCGAAGCGCTGGCCGATCTCCTCCGGGACCAGCGGGCGGTCGGCGCCGAGATCGCCCGAGACGATCATCTGGCCGAGCTGCTGGACGAGTTGGCCGTGCAGTCCTCTCCCGCGGCTGCCCGCCGCGCGCCGGCTCACCCGGCCGAGGTCTGCCTCGGCTCCGTCCCAGGCGGGGAGGGAGACGCGGTCGGCGCCGCGCGCCTCCGCGTAGGGGTAGCGGTCGAGTTCGCCCGGTCCTGCGAGGCCGGAGTCGGCGGCGCGGGCGGTGGTCATCATGGTGTGCGCAAGGGTACTCACGCATCCTTTGTCGGCCGGTCTTCGACGGCCCTTGAGGTCTTTGGTGAAAAGCACACGAAAGGGTGATCTCCGCACCCCTCGCAATTGACGCTTTATCGGAAAGAAGCGGTCATTCTCTGGGGAGTTGTGACCCTCCGCACACGCCGGGGCGCGAGCGGGGTCACCAACGGGCCCTCCCGCGAAGGCCGGTGACCACGTAGGCGCAGAGCAGCACGGTGAGCGACAGCGCGAGGGCCGCGCCCCGCGGCCGGGCGAGCAGGTGCAGCGCGGCGGCCAGTCCGTCGTCCAGCAGACGCGGCCAGCGCAGCCAGGCCACCTCCCGCAGCCGGGCCGGGAGTCCGGCGACCGAACGCGCCTGCGGCGCCGCCAGCGCCTTCTGTACGAGGGGGACGACGGCCACCGGCACCGCCAGCACGGCGGCGAGCCCGGCCGCGGTGGCGCGGAAGATGCCGGCCGCGAGCAGCCCGGCCCAGGCGCAGCCCACGGTCAGCCCGGCCCAACTCGCCGCCAGCGAGGGCCAGTCCGGCGGAATCCGCACCACGTCGCGGCCGTAGAACAGCCGCAGGGCCTGGGCGTCCAGGGCGACGGTGAGCACGGCCAGCAGGAGGGCGGCCCCGGCCGAGACGACGAGTTTGGCGAGGAGCAGCCCGAGTCGGCGCGGGACGGTGCCGCGGTCGGCAGCGAGCGCGGGGTAGCGGTACTCCTCACCGAAGGCGAGCGCCCCGAGGATCCCGGCGGCGAGGGCCGCGGGCGGCAGCGGCAGCAGTCTCGGCCACGCGGCCACCAGGTGCGGCAGCGGGGTGTGCCCGGTGCGCCCCAGGACGGCGGCGAGCGCGACGGAGCTGAGGAGCGCGGCGCCGAGGAGCACGTACGTGGTGCGGACCCCCAGGAGGCGCCTCAGTTCGTAGCGCAGGGGGCGGAGGGGGGTGCGGGGCAAGGCGGGGGTAATCGGGGGGCGCGGGGGCGGGACGGAGGCGCCGGGCGGGGCGGGCGGGATTTCGCCCGGGGCGGTGGTGGCGGGGGCCGGGCGAGGGGCGGGGGCCGCCGGGCCGGTGTCGGCGACCTCGTCCGTGAGGCGGTGGACGAGGACGCCGTGGCGGAACGCCGTCTCACCGACCTCGGCGCAGCTCGCGCCGTAGACGGAGAGGTGGCTGCCGTCCTCCGTGACCACCTCGACCGAGCGGCGTGCGGCCCGGGCCTCGCGGCTGACCAGGGCGCTCAGGCGGGCGGCGTGCGGGGTGGCGACGGCCACGCGGGGGCGCAGCCGGGTGCGCGAGAACTCCGCCACGTCCTGGTCCGCGACGAGGCGGCCCCCGTCGATCGTGACCACCCGGTCGGCCACCCGGGCCGCCTCCTTGGGGTCGGCGAAGGTGCACAGCACGGTGCCGCCCTGCTGTGCGTGGCCGCGCAGCAGCCCGTACAGCCAGCTGTTCTCGCGGGGCGAGAGGCCCTCGGCGGGCTCGTCGAGGACCAGGGTGTGCGGGTCGCCGAGGAGGGCGGCGGCCAGACCGAGCCTGCGGTCCATGCCGAGGGAGAGGGTCGCGAGCCGCTGGTCCGCCAGGCCGTCGAGGCCGACGACGTGCAGCATCTCCTCGGCGCGGTCGGCCGGGACCCCGGCGACGGCGCACATGAGGCGGAGCTGTCCCCGGACGGTACGGGCCGGATGGCCCGGCACGTCGCCGAGCAGGGTGCCCACCTCGCGGGCGGGGTGGGCCACCTTGTGGAGCGGGCGGCCCCGGAAGTAGGTGACGCCCCGGCCCGGTTCGAGCTCCAGCATCAGGCGCAGGGCCATGGTCTTGCCGGAGCCCGGGGCGCCGAGCAGGGCGGTGATCAGGCCCGGCCGGGCCTCGAAGGTCAGGTCGTCCACCTCGGGCGGACGGTCGCGGCGGGGGGTGCTGGTGAGTCCGATGGCCTGGAGCATCGCTTCTCTCCCGGGGGTGAGACCGCTCGACGGCACGGCGGGAGGGATGGGTACCGGAGTAACATAACGCGACATTTCGGACTTTTTATGCAAGCGGGGGTCTGCGCGCGCCTGCGTTTTGTGCGCCAGCGCCTTGTGCGCCAGCGCCTTGCGTGCGGGGCGGGGGCCGGTACCACCCCACGCCCCGGTGGGGGTGCGGGGCGAGCCCGGGTAAGGCGTGCCGGCCCGCCGGGCAGGCCCTCTGCCAGATCCCCCGGCCAGATCCCCCTGTCAGACCTCCGGGCGGAGCATCGGGGGGTTCAGGAGGGTCGCGCCGCCCGCGCGGAAGAGCTGGGCGGGGCGGCCGCCCTGGCGGGTCGTGGTGCCGCCGGACGGGACCAGGAAGCCCGGGGTGCCGGTCACCTTGCGGTGGAAGTTGCGGGGGTCGAGCGCGACCCCCCACACCGCCTCGTACACCCGCCGCAGCTCTCCCACGGTGAACTCGGCCGGGCAGAACGCCGTGGCCAGCGACGAGTACTCGATCTTGGAACGGGCCCGCTCCACGCCGTCCGCGAGGATCTGGGCGTGGTCGAACGCGAGCGGGGCGGGCTGCTCGTCCTCGCGGCCGAAGCCGCCGTCCTGGCTCAGCAGGTCCTCCACGGGCGCCCAGCGCGCGCTGTGCGCGTCGCCGCCCGCACGGGGGGCCGGCAGGTCGGGGGCGAGCGCGAGGTGCGCCACGCTGACGACCCGCATCCGGGGGTCGCGCCGGGGGTCGCCGTACGTGGCGAGCTGCTCCAGATGGGCACCGTTGCCCGGGGCCGGGGCGGTGGCCGCCGGGTCCTGGGCGCAGAGTCCGGTCTCCTCGGTCAGCTCGCGGGCCGCCGCCGCCGACAGGTCCTCGTCGCCCCGGACGAAGCCGCCGGGCAGCGCCCACCGCCCCTGGAACGGCGGCTCCCCGCGACGGACGACCAGCGCGCACAGGGCGTGGCGGCGCACGGTGAGCACGACCAGGTCGACGGTCACGGCGAAGGGCGGGTAGGCCGACGGGTCGTAGGGAGACATGGAGCGATCATAGTCGTCTCCCTGACGATAAACACGCCCTCGGGCACGGCCGGTCGTACCTTCTTCCCCGGCCGCCCCACGCGCTCCCGCCGGGTCGGCCCCGCCACGGTTCCTCACCGCGTCGGGCCCCGCTCCCCCGACGCCCTCCGCCCGCGTCTCGACGGCCGGCGCGGCCTCCCGCCCGGTCCCGGATTCACCCAGCACTCCGTTCAGCCTCCCAACTGGAGCCGGTCGGCGGCCTGCTCGACCATGCCGACGCCGAGCCTGCTGACCCGTACGGCGAAGGGCTCCCCCGCCACGCTCAGCCCCGACAGCCGCACCGCGCCGAGCGGCGCCGACCGGACGGGGCAGAGGGCGACCGTGCCCGCCGGTGCGTCCGGACGGATGCCCGCGAGCGTGGTGAGCAGCTGGAGCGCCGAGGCGGCGGCGACGGCTGCCGGGCGGCACGCCGCCGGGTGCGGCAGCGGAGCGCTGTTCGCGGTGCGGTGCTCCCCCGCGAACATCTCGGGCAGCCGGTAGCCGAACGCCTCGGCCGCGTCCAGGAGTCCGCGCAGCAGGCCGCTCGCCTCCTTCTCGTACCCGGCGGCCGCGAGGCCCGCCACGGCGACGGCCGTGTCGTACACCCGCACCGCGCCCGCGCGGTGGCCGAACGGGTTGTAGCCCGCCTCCTTGGCACCCAGGCCGCGCAGCCCCCAGCCGGAGTCCATGGCCGGGCCGCCCAGGAGCCGGGCGAGCTGTTCCGTCTGCACCTTGTCGAGCAGCCCCGGGGCGAGCCGTCCCGCGCCGAGCAGGCCGGTGTCCAGGAGGTGGGCGGCGCCCGCGCCGAGCGGGGGCAGCCGACGGCCGTCGGCGGTGCGGGCGGCGGCGGGGCGCCCGCCCGCCAGGTCCTCGATCCAGAACTCCTCCCGGAACCGCTCCCGCAGCCCCGCAGCCCAGGCGGCGCACTCCTCGGCCCCCGGTCTGCCGCACTCGCGCAGCAGCTCGGCGCCCAGGACGGCGGCGCGGTGGGCGTGGGCCTGGGTCTCGGCCCGCGCGAGCCCCACCGCCGGGCCGGGCTCGCCCAGATACCCGTCGTCACCGGTGCACGCCCGCAGCCAGCGCAGACACCGCTCGGCCGTCGGCAGCAGCTCGGCCACCTCGGTCTCGGCCAGCCCCCAGCGCCGGGCCTCGGCGAGCACCACCGGGAACGCGAGGGTGGCCTCCACTCCGGTGCAGCTGGGCGGCAGATGCGGCCCCGCGTCCCGCAACGGCCCCGGGATACGGCCGAACTCCCCTACTGGCCCCTCCAGTTGGGTACGGGCAACGGCCCGCAGGGTCGCCGCCGCAAGCCGGGTGGAGAGCGGCAGGGCCATCCGGGCGGCCCAGAGCGCCTCGGCCGGGGCCGGGCCGGTGCGCCAGGGGACGCCCGCCGCCACGTGCACGTCCAGCGGGTGCGCCGGGTCCCGTACGAGCAGGGCCCGCAGGTCGTCCAGGCCACTCTGGAGCAGCGGACCGACCCGGGGGTCGTCGCCCTCCGCCTCGGCCTGCGGCAGCGAGTGGGTCGCGGCCTGGCCGGGCGGCCGGGCGGGGCGGTCGGTGCGGATGTGCAGCTCGATCGTGTACGAACCGCCCGGGGGCAGCTCCACGTCCCAGCGCAGGACGCCCGCCGAGGCGAGCGCGTCGGCCGGGGAGGGGTGGGCGCTCACCACGGCGTGCGCGTCCGCCGTGGTCCAGCGCATGCCCGAGTCGTGGACGCTGCCCGGCAGTTCGGGGCCGCCCCGGCCCGCCGCGACCGCGCCCAGTTCGGCCAGGTCGGTGCCGAGCTCGATCTCCACGGGGAGCCGCAGGGGGCGGGGCGAGGAGCTGCGCAGGGTGATCCGCTCGCTGCCCTCGGCCTGGCGCAGCCGCTCGACGGTGATCTCGGGGTCGGGACCGCTGTCGGCCGGGGTGCGCACCACCGCGAAGAAGCGGGCGCGGTCGGCCGATATGGGTCTGCCCTGAAGGGCGATCGGCTCCCGCCCGGCCACCTTCAGCTGACAGCGCGCGAGCAGCCGGCGCCCGTGCCGGTAGAACCCCTCAAGTCCGTGCCCGGTGAGCTGGCCGTGCTCGGCCGAGACGACGAGACCGGGGAGGGCGACGGAGATCAGGGCGGCGTGGAGCGGCGGAAGTCCGGCGAACCCGGGGCCGGGGGGCGCCCCGGGGGGCCGGGTGGTGGGCGTGGGTGCCGATGCCGCTGCCGGGCGCCGCCTCGGACCTGGGGAGGGCACGGGCCCGGCCCCGCGCCGCGTTTCGGGCGGACCGCTTGGGGCGGGGGCGCGAAGGGGGACGGTACCGGGGGTGGGGGCGCTGACTCGGGGAGGCGTGACTGCCCCGGGGACGCTGGCGCTCCTGGGAAAGGCATGGGCGCGAGCAGGGTGATCGGGTTGGCCATCACTCCCGGGAGGGGCGTCTCTCGGCACATCGGCGCAGGCTGACGCATCAGCGCGGGAAGACCCACCGGTGTCGGGAAGCGCGTCGCCCCAGGGAAGGGGCGCGTCCCCCGGTGGCTCGTCGGCCCGGGAGAGGGGGTTCGCCCGGGACGGGGCATTGGCCCGGGGAGGGACATTGAACGCCATACCTTGCCTTCCGAGCGCTCCGGCCGCATGCGTGGATCGGGCGGACCGCCCTCGCGCGGTGCCCTCCTCGTGAACGCGGCGGGCCGTGCACGGGTCACGGAGCGACACGGCGTGGCGTCGGCCCGGCCTCATTGGTCCGTCCCGTCCCGCCGCCCCGTCCGGCTGATGCGCCTGGCCCCGCGCCGGGCGGACCCAGCCGTCGTGGACCCGTTGCCATCGGGAAGGGTGGATGCGGGCATCCCGCCCTTCCGGTTGACCGGAGATTTCCCCGAAGCCTTGCGGCGCGGCCTGAACCGGCGCGGGGGCACGGCGGCGTCCGGATCGAGCGAGGAGACCGGTACCGGGGCGCCGGGCCCGGAGGCCGGTACCGCCTCGGCTCCCGCGCCGAGCGCGGCAGACGACCCCGCTGCACCAGGCCCGCACTCCGCCCCCGCCCCCGCACCGCTCGACGCACCGGCCACCGAACCCGAAAACGGACCTGGACCTGGACCTGGGCCGGGAGAACCAGGCCCGTTCCCTGGGGCCGCCCCCGCGTCCGCCCGCGCGATCGACCCCGGAACGCCGCCTCCGGGCTCCCACCCCGCCTCAACCCCCGTCCCCAGCTCGGGAATCCACCCCGAGGCACCCGCCCCGTACACCCGAGCCATTCCCGCGTCGGCTCCCCGCCCCGGTTCCGGGGTGCCGGGCGCCCAGACCGCGCCGTCCTCCGTCAGGGGCGCTCCCTCCCGCTCCCGCCTCTCCTCGCGCAGGCACCTGCGCAGCGCTTCCGGGTCCAGGCCCTGGTTGCAGGCCTGGTGGAGGAGTTGGGCGAACTGGTAGTCCGGGTCCGCGCGCAGGGCCAGGCCGAGGGCGACCCGGGCGGCGGGCTCGTCGCCCGTCGACCAGGCCACCCAGCCCGCCAGCGTGAGCGGGGCCGCCGCGTGCTCCCCGTAGCGGCCCACGCAGCGGCGGGCCAGGGCGCGCCACAGGCGCAGGGCCGGGGCCGCGTCCGGGCCCTCCATCCATTCGGCCGCGCGGTCCCGGGTGGTGCGGTCCTGCAGGCCGAGGAGCAGGGCCGCCGCTTCCTCGTGGGTGATCAGGGCGTCGTCCAGCGCGTCCGCGTCTGTGCGGCCCGTGGCCGGGGGCGCGCCGGAGAGGCGGCGCATCACGCGGCCCGCGAGGTCGAGGGTGTTCCGGCCGACCCGCAGCCGTTCCTCCTCGTCCAGAACGCGGGGCACCAGCGCCGCCTCCTCGGCCGCGAGCGCCCGCTCCTGGTCGACCGCCGCCGGGCGCCGCCACGGGGCGAGGCGTGCCTCCATCTCCCGCAGCGAGCCCCGGACCTGGAGGCCCGCGAAGGTCGCGGCCGCCGCCAGCACAGACGTACCGGGCAGTGCCAGTACGTTCCCCTCCGGCGGGCAGCAGCGCGCGTCCGGGCAGCAGTACGACCAGTACCTCCCGTCCGAGATGCACAGCGCCTCCAGGACCGGGACGTCCAGGGCGCCGCACGCCGTCCGCAGCAGTTGCGCCAGCGGGCGGAGCCTCTCCATGACGTGACCAGCCGTCGTGTCCCCGAGCGGGTCCGGGTCCTGGCAGAGGAACACGATGATCCCGTCCGGGCGCGGCCCCCGCCGCTCGCTCCCCGCCACCAGGCACTCGGCCAACTGCTCGGCGACATGCGGCCATTCGCCCGGCGCACGCGGGATGCCGAGCCGGAGCCGCCCGCCGAAGCGGCCCCGGCGACCGTGGAGGGCGACCATCACGATGGAGTCGGTCGGATGGAATCCCATCAAATACGGGAGGGCGTCGGCCAGATCGGCCGGGTTGCGCAAGGTGAGCTGCGGGTCGTCTTCGGGCAGGCCGTGGGAGCCGTGCGGTTCGCGGTGCTTGTTCATGCCCCGACGGTCCCGCGCCGGGCCACCCCTCACCAGCCCTGTGGATAACCTTGTCCACAGGCGAGAACAAGCCACCGGGAAACCCTTCACACTGAGGGGCGGTGGGGTTGTCGCGTCTCGTCGCGCGACCGCCGCACCGCCCCCTCGGTCCAGCTCCGCGGCCGAAGCCGCAGCCACGACTGCCCGGTCCCGCGGGGCCGTGCCGCACACCCCGCTAGACCGCGCCTACCACTTCTGGCCGGCCTGCTGCTTCGTCGTGGCGTTGAGCCGGTTGAACAGGTTGCTGACGGCGATGTGCAGCACGAGCGACGCCAGCTCCTGCTCGTTGAAGTGCTTGGCCGCCTCGTTCCACACCGCGTCCGGGACCGGGTCCTCGCGGTCGTTCAGGCGCGTGACGTGCTCGGTGAGCGCCAGCGCGGCGCGCTCGGAGTCGGTGTAGAACGGGGTCTCGCGCCAGGCGCCGACGGAGAAGATCTTCTCGTCGCTCTCGCCCGCCTTGCGCGCCTGGCCGGACGCGGACTCCACACAGGGGCTGCAGCCGTTGATCTGGCTCGCGCGCAGGTGGCTGAGCGCCAGCAGACCCGCCGGGACACCGCCCGCGTACGTGGCCTTGTACAGGCTCTGGATGGCCTGCATCGCGTCCGGGAGGACCATCGCCGGGTTCTGCATGCGTGCTTCCATGACTGCTCTCCTTCAGAGATCTCCAGCGATCGTCCTGCGGCGATCGCTCAGCGGTGACACCGGCTCGATCCCGTCGGTCGGAATCCCGTGTCACAGAACTGACGGGTCCCGCCTCAGGAGTGTGACCGCGGAACGGGAAGAATTTTTTCCGCGACCTTGTCCCCATCCCTCCCGCGGCCTTGCCCCCACCCCTCCCGCGGCCTTGTCCCCATCCCTCGCGCACCCCTCGCCCCGCCCCTCCCGCGGCCTTCCCGCGCGGACGACGAAGCGGCCCCGCAAGGCGTCAGGTGCCTTGCGGGGCCGCACGTCGCACACCGGCCGGAACCGACCGGCCGGCGCCGCTCCCGGCGTCAGGACCGGGACCGGAGTAGGACTACTACGGGGTGACCTTGATCAGCTGGCCCTCGGTGCCGACCGAGTTGTTGGTCACGTAGATCTCGTTGTTCGGACCCACGGCCAGACCGGTGGACATCGCCAGCTTGCCGTCGGTCGGGATCTCGGTGACGGCCTTGGTCTTGAGGTCGATCCGGTTCAGCTTGCCCGGCAGCGGCGGGCCCTGCTGCTGGAAGCCGCCGGTCAGCGTCAGCGCGATCAGGTTGCCGTTCTTGTCCGCCGCGAGGTCGGTGACCGCGGTCAGACCGCTGGCGAAGACCTCGGCGCGGTGACCCGGCACCAGGCGCCAGATGCGCGAACCGCCGGGGCGCAGACCGCCCATGTCGGCGATGTAGAACGCGCCGTCCGCACCCTTGACGATGCCGCTGGGCACCGCCTGGACCTTGACCGTGCCGTCGGCGGCGACCGTCTTGGTCTGCGGGGCGAGCGACTCCAGGACCTTCTTCTCCTTGGCCGACGGGGCCGCGCCGGCGCCCGGGGCGGGGAGCTCGTTGTCCGGGAAGATCGCCTCGGTGGTGGTGCGGCCGCCGAAGCCGACGCCGACCAGGTCGTTGGCACCGGCGTCCGTGACCAGGAAGCCGCGGCCGTTGCGGGCGAAGCGCCAGGCGTTGCTGTGGACCGACGCCTCCTCCGGGTTGGCCGGGTGGCCCAGCACCCAGTCGGGGTCGAGCAGCGTCTCGTGCTTGACCGGGTCGCCGACGACCCAGCCGCTGCCCGTCTGCAACGTGCCGAGCTTGGCCGCGTCCGCGCCCAGCTTGGCGCGGTCGTCGGTGCTGCCGCCGAAGCCGCTGAGGACGAGGTAACCCGACCCGTTGGCCTCCACGTCGTTGGGGCCGGCGGCCGAGATCGGCTCGTACGGGTTGGTCGGGGCCACCGCGGCGGAGGCCAGGCCGGTGACGACGCGGCCCTGCTGGGTGCCCTTGACACGGTAGACGGAACCGGTCAGTCCGACGCACTTGGTGCCCGGCGCGCAGCCCGGCTTGCCCACGCCCGACTCGGCGATCAGGATCGTCCCGTCCGCCTGGACGGAGAGGCCGCGGGGGTTGTTGAGCTTGCTCGCGATGACCTCGATGGACGCGGCAGCGGCCTTGGCCTCCTTCGGCGAGGACGGCGAGGCCTGTGCCGGGCCGGGGATCAGCGTGACGGCCAGGGTGCCCACGGCCGCCGCCGCCACGAAGGCCCCACTCCAAGACCTGCGTATTCTCGACATGTCTCTCCCTCATCATGGCGTGCCCCCGTCATTGGGAGCCGTCTCAACGGGCGCCACGATAGACGCTTCTACCTCAACCGTCCTGTATTCGCAGGTAAGTTGTAAGCCTGTCCGACTGCGATCCATCCGCAGTTGCACACTTGATTCGCACTCGGAATTCACTGGGGTCGAACTCGTGCGGGCAATTTCGGCCAACCGGCCCCCGGTTTTCGCGCGTTGAGTGGTTGTTCGGCGCGGTGCGCGGCTCTAGAGTCTGCCGGGCGACGCCCATAGTCGGCGACATAGTCGACGCCGTAGTTTCCGGTATCCCGGTAATTGAGACTCTTGATACCGCTGCGCAACCGCCCACGGAGGATACGCATGCCCCCAATTCCGCCCGCCCGAGTCGTCCGCATCGTCGAAGGGGTGCGCGCGCGGGTGCAGCGCCTCGCCCAGCTGATGGTGCCCGCGCCGATCGCCGTCCTCGAACTGGCCCAGGGTGCCTGGGTGTCCCAGGCGATCTACGTGGCGGCCGAGCTCAGGATCGCCGACCAGCTCGCCGACGGCCCGCTGTCCTCGGAGGAGATCGCCCGGCGGATCGAGGCCGACCCGGACGCGGTCCACCGCCTGCTGCGCGCCCTCGCCAGTTACCGCATATTCAGCGAGCAGAGCGACGGCCGGTTCAAGCTGACGCCGATGGCCGACGCGCTGCGTACCGGTACGCCGATGTCGATGCGCGACATGGCCCTGTTGACAGGCCACCCCGCGAGCTGGGAGGACTGGGGTGCGCTCATCCACACGGTGCGCACGGGCCAGCCGAGCCTGGAGAAGAACCGCGGGATGCACGCGTACGAGTACCTGGGCCAGAACCCGGAATTCGCGGAGATCTTCCTCAACGGCATGGGCACGCTCTCGAATATGGAGACCGAGCCCATTCTCGCCGCGTACGACTTCTCCAAGTACAAGACCCTCGTGGACGTCTTCGGCGGCCGTGGCGGTCTGCTCTCGGCGATCCTGAAGAAGACGCCCCAGTCGAAGGGCATCCTCTTCGATTCCCGGGCGGACGAGCTGGGCGCCCACGCGTTTCTTTCGGACGAGGGCGTCGTCGACCGGGTGGAGATCGACAAGGGTGATCTCTTCGGTCCGCTGCCGGCCGGCGCTGACGCCTATCTGCTGAAGCACATTCTGCATGAATGGCCGGAGCCGAAGGCGCTGGAGATCCTCAAGAACACACGTGAGGCAATCAGCCCCGACGGCCGGCTGCTCGTCATGGAATTCGTTCCTCCGGAGGGCAACGCGGCGCACCCCGCCAAGCTCGTCGACCTGTGGCTGATGATCCTGGTCGGCGGCAAGGAGCGCACCGCCCGCCAGTACGCGGAGATCCTGCGGGCCACCGGCTTCCAGCTCGACCGGGTGGTGCAGACCGCCGCGGGCGTCTCGATCGTCGAGGCGCGCCCGGTCTGACCGGCCCCGGGCTCTCGCCGCCCGTACGAAGAGGCTCCCGGCGGATCGTTTCCGCCGGGAGCCTCTTCCGTCTTCCGTCTTCCGTCTTCCGTCTCCCGTGCCGGAAGCTTCTTCCGTCACGGGCGCGCGCGTTACCCCAGCCCCGCCAGCCTCAGCAGCAGCCCCTTCACCTCGGTGGCCGCCACCTCCTCGCCCACCGCGTCCGGAGCCGAGCACAGCAGCAGCGGCCCGTCCCGCGGGTCGTCGGGCAGCCGCCCGTGGCTGCCGCGCACCGGTGAGGGGTCCAGCGGGACGACCGCCATCCGGTAGCGCATCCCGAGCTTCTTGCGGGCCAGCGCCTTCGCGGCCTTGACCTTCACATACGGGTCGAGGGGGTCCATGAACAGCTCGACCGGGTCGTATCCGGGCTTGCGGTGGATCTCGACGAGCTGGGCGAAGTCCGGGGCCCGGTCGTCGTCGAGCCAGTAGTAGTAGGTGAACCAGGCGTCCGGCTCGGCGACCGCGACCAGTTCGCCCGAGCGCGGGTGGTCGAGGCCGGAGCTCTTCTTGCCCTCGTCGTCGAGGAGCCGCTCGATTCCGGGGACGTCCGCGAGGGCCTCGCGCACGGCGTCGAGGTCCTCGGGGCTGCGGACGTAGACGTGCGCGAGCTGGTGGTCGGCCACCGCGAAGGCGCGGGAGGCCATCGGGTCCAGGTACTCCATGCCGTCCTGGGTGTGCACCTCCAGCAGACCGGCGCGGCGCAGGACGCGGTTGATGTCGACGGGCCGGCTGACACGGGTGATGCCGTACTCCGACAGCGCCACCACCGTGCGCCCGGCCGCCTCGGCGTCGTCGAGCAGCGGTGCCATGGCGGCGTCCAGGTCGGCGGCGGCGCGGTAGGAGCGCGGGTCGTCGGGACCGTACCGCTGGAGGTCGTAGTCCAGGTGCGGCAGGTAGCACAGCGCGAGGTCGGGGGCGCGGGTCGCCAGGATGTGGCGGGTGGCGTCGATGATCCACTGGGAGGAGACGAGATCGGCGCCGGGGCCCCAGAAGTGGAAGAGGGGGAACGTGCCGAACTTTTCGTGGAGTTCGTCGTGCAGGGCCGGCGGCCGGGTGTAGCAGTCGGGCTCCTTGCGGCCGTCGGCGTAGTAGACCGGGCGGGGGGTGACCGTGATGTCGGTGTCCGCGCCCATCGCGTACCACCAGCAGATGTTGGCGACCGTGTAACCGGGGTGGGCGCGCCGCGCCGCGTCCCACAGCTTGTCGCCCTGGACCAGGCCGTTGTGCTGGCGCCAGAGCAGGACCTCGCCGAGGTCGCGGAAGTACCAGCCGTTGCCGACGACGCCGTGCTCGGCGGGGAGCGTGCCGGTGAGGAAGGTCGACTGGGCCGCGCAGGTCACGGCGGGCAGCACCGTGCCGAGCCGGGCCAGGGAGCCCGAGCGGCCGAGCGCCCTGAGCCGGGGCATGTGCTCCAGCAGCTTGGGGGTGAGGCCGACGACGTCCAGGACGAGGAGCGGGGTGGGCGCGGGGGCGTCGGTCATGGCAGTTCCTTGAGGCCGAGGTCGGTCAACAGGTCCCGGGCGAGGCCGATTTCGGCGGCGATGCCGTCGGCGAGCTGGTCCCGGTCACGCGGGCGCAGCTCGGCGGGCAGGGCCTGCCAGGTGTACGTCTCGACCTCCAGGTGCCGGGTGCGCGCGACCGGGCCGCCGACCAGGACGGCCAGGGCCTCGCGCAGGACGGGCAGCGTGGAGGTCAGCGGCGCCGCGGGCCGCGCGTGCAGCGGTACGTGGAAGTGGGAGCGCCAGGGGGCGGTGTCGGGCAGGGCCCGGCCGGTGAGCGCCTCGTCGAGGTCGTCGGTGCCCAGGAGCGCGGCGCCGCCGCGGGTGCGGGTCTGGTGCAGGAAGCGCGGTTCGGCGAACTGGGCCAGCGCGGCGCGCACGTCGGGCCTGCCGGGCTCCTCGGCGTGCAGCGCGGCCGACAGCTGGGCCTTGGGGACGGTGATCCCGGCGGCGTGCAGCGCGTCCAGCGCCGGGCCCGGGTCCTCGAAGGAGGTCGCCAGATGGCAGGTGTCGACGCAGACGCCGATCCTGGGCGAGCCGATCGCGGTGAGCGGGGCGATGGCGTCGGCGGTGGTCTCGACCGTGCAGCCGGGCTCCGGTTCCAGGCCGATCCGGACGGACTTTCCGGTCTCCTCCTCCAGCGCGTCGAGGCGCGCGGCCAGCGTGCGCAGCGCGGTGTGCGCCGCCTCGGCCGCGGCGCCGTCGAAGCCGGTGCGCCAGGCGAGCGGGAGGGTGGAGATGGTGCCCTCGGTGACGTCGTCGGGGAGCAGTGCGGCGAGCAGCCTGGCCAGGCCGGTCGTGTACGCGAGCCGTTCGGGGTCGGTCCAGTCCGGCTTGTAGACGCGGTACTTGACCTCCTCGGCGCCGAACCCCTCGTACGGGAAGCCGTTGAGAGTGACGACCTCCAGGCCGCGGGTGTCGAGGGCGCGGCGCAGGCCGCGCAGCGCGGCCTGGTCGGCGTTCAGCTCGCGGGCGGCGTCCCGGGCCAGCCAGAGTCCGATGCCGAGCCGGTCGGTGCCCAGCCGTCGGCGGACCGGCTCGCAGTGGTCGCGCAGTTGCGCGAGGATCCCGTCGAGGGTCTCGGCGGGGTGGACGTTGGTGCAGTACGCGAGGTGGAGCGTGGAGCCGTCGGGGTGGCGCAGTCGCATGGGCTACTCGCCGCCGCGCAGGATGGAGTTGCCCTCGTGCAAGGCCTCCGGCGCCGCCACCGACAGGTCGAGGCGGCCGCTCAGCCCGTAGAAGGCGACCGGGTTGCGCCACAGCACCAGGTCCACCGCGTCCTCGTCGAACCCGGCCTTCAGCATGGCGTCCGCGACCTTGCGGGTCTTCAGCGGATCGCTCCTGCCCCAGTCGGCGGCCGAGTTGACCAGCACCTTCTCCGGGCCGTACTCGTCGAGGATCGCGACCATCCGGTCCTCGTCCATCTTGGTGTCCGGGTAGACGGAGAAGCCGAGCCAGGCGCCGCTGTCCTTGGCCTCGCGCACGGTCGTCTCGTTGAGGTGGTCGAGCAGCACCCGGTCGGGGGCGAGCGCCGACTCGCGGACGACGGCGACGGTGCGGCGCAGACCGGTGAGCTTGTCGCGGTGCGGGGTGTGCACCATCGCGGGCAGGCCGTGCTCGGCGGCGAGCTGGAGCTGTACGGCCAGGGCGTGGTCCTCGGCGGGCGTCATCGAGTCGTAGCCGATCTCGCCGACGGCGACCACGCCGTCCTTGACCAGATAGCGGGGCAGCTCGTCGAGGACGGGCGTGCAGCGCGGGTCGTTCGCCTCCTTGGGGTTGAGGGCGATCGTGCAGTGGTGGGCGATGCCGTACTGCGCGGCCCGGAACGGCTCCCAGCCGAGCAGCGCGTCGAAGTAGTCGAAGAAGCTCGCGGGCGAGGTACGGGGCTGGCCCAGCCAGAAGGCGGGCTCGACGACCGCGCGCACGCCCGCCGCGTACATCGCCTCGTAGTCGTCGGTGGTGCGGGACGTCATGTGGATGTGCGGGTCGAAGATACGCATGGTCAGGACTCCTCGGCCCCGGTGAGGGCCAGTACGCGGTGCAGGTCGTCGGGGACGGGGCGGCCGGCGGCGGCGCGCTCCTCGGCGTAGTCGCGGAGCATCCGGGCGAGTTCCGTGTCGCCGTGGGCGCGCTCGCGCAGGGAGGCGACGGCGGCCACGGGCACGGCGGTGAACAGGCACTTCAGTACGGCGTGCCGCCAGGCGTGCGGGTCCAGGTGGGCCGCCGCGTAGGGGCCGACGGCCGCCGCCACCAGCCGGGTGTCGTTGGCCCGCAGCGCGTCCTCGACGAGCGGCACCCCGGCCGCCGGATCGATGCCGAGGCCGGGCAGGGCCAGCAGCACCGCGCGGCGCTCGGCGGCGCTGCCCTGCTGGTAGATCCGGGTCGCGGTGGCCGCGTCCACCCGGGCGGTGCGCAGCAGCAGGACGCGGGCCTCGTCGACGGCGTCGGCGCCGAGGTGGCGTCCGGCCGAGGCGAACCGCAGCTCCCAGGGGGCGGTGCCGTATCCGGCGGAGGGGCGCTCGGCGGTGTGGGCCGCCTCGGCGAGCGCCTCGTCGAGCCAGGCGCGGGCGGCGCCGCCCAAGCGCGCGTCGAGTTCCGCACGAGACATCACGGCTAGGCTCCCTTCGGGGCCGAGGCGGCACCGGCGGTCAGCGGGCGCAGGAACTCCATGGAGCGGCGGGCCTGTTCGGGGCCCGCGTGGGAGTGGCGGGGCAGCTCGACGACGGTCAGACCGTCGTATCCGGTGGCGGCCAGCGCCGCCAGGACGGGCGGGAAGTCGATCTCTCCGTCCCCGAACGGCAGGTGCTCGTGGACCCCGCGCCGCATGTCCTCGATCTGGACGTGCCGCAGCCAGGGCGCGGCGGCACGCACGCACTCCGCGGGCGACTGCGGCTCCAAGCACTGGCAGTGGCCGATGTCGAGGGTCAGCCCCAGCGGTTCCGGGTCGCCCAACTGCTCGCGCAGCCGGTGGAAGTCGGCCACGGTGGCCAGGAGATGACCGGGCTCGGGCTCGATCGCCAGCGCCACACCCGCCTCCGCGGCGGCGTCGACGACCGGGCCGAGCGCCTCGCCCAGAAGCTTCCAGGCGGTGTCGTCGTCGGTGCCCTCGGGCGTGATGCCGCTGAAGCAGTGCACGGCGTGCGCGCCGAGGTCGGCGGCGACGCGGACGGCCGTCACCAGCAGTCCGGTGCGGCGGGCCCGGGCGTCCGGGTCGGGGTCGAGCAGGGACGGCCCGTGCTTGCGCCGGGGGTCCAGGACGTACCGGGCGCCCGTCTCCACGGTCACGCCGAGGCCGAGCTCGTCGAGGCGGCGGGCCACCGCCCGGGTGCGCGCGGCCAGTCCGGGCGCGAGCGGGTCGAGGTGCATGTGGTCGAGGGTGAGCCCCACGCCCTCGTACCCGAGGTCCGCGAGGAGGGCGAGGGCGTCGTCGAGGCGCAGGTCGGTGAGGCCGTTGGTGCCGTAGCCGAGGCGGAGGCTCATGTGGGGCTGACCTTTCGTGCGAGCGTGCGGGCCACGGGGATGAGCCCGGCCAGCGCGGCGGCGGTACGCACCGAGCCCGCCCGCGCCGCGAGGGCCGCCTGGAGCGGGATCATCGCCTTGATCCCGCCGCCGACCGCCCGCTGGGTGAGCGGGGGCGAGGGGTTGAGGACGGCGTGGAGGAGGGGCCTCGCGGCGGTGGCGGCGTAGGTCGCGGCCAGGCCCGCCCGCGCCAGGTCGGCGGGTGCGGGGCGGGACCCCGGCGACGGCACGGGCCGGGCCGTGAGCGCCCCCAGGGTGAGCGCTCCGGCCAGGGCCGCCAGCGGCGCGGCCACCGCGCCCCCTTGCGTCTCGTGCCGGGAGACGGAGGTGACCGCGTAGGTGTGCGCGCCCAGCGCCGCGGCGGGGAGCAGGGAGGGCCTCGCCACCGTGCCGCCGGTGGCCGTCGCGCCCAGGAGGAGGTCGAGGGAGCGGGCCGCGGCCATCGCCGCCGGGCCCGCCGCGGTGTGCTTCAGACGCAGGTCGTACGCCCACACCGTGCTCGCGAGCGCGGTGGCCACCAGACCGGCGGGGCGTCCCGCGCGGTGGGCGAGCGCCAGGCCGGCGGCGGTGAGGCCGGCCGCCGCCGCCAGGGCCGCGGCGGGCTTGACGCGGCCGGACGGGATGGGCCGGTGCGGGCGGTCGACGGCGTCCTCGGCGCGGTCCGCCCAGTCGTTCAGGGCCATGCCCGCCTCGTACAGGCACAGCGAGGAGCCCACGGCGAGCGCGGTGCGGCGGTCGGGGCGCAGCCCGGCGGACGCCGCCCCCGCGAGGGCGTCTCCGGGAACGGTGAACAGGGCGGAGATACGCAGGAGTTCGGCCCAGTCGCGCAAGCCCTGCCTCACCGGGCCTCCCGCAGCCGCTCGGCGAACGCCAGCAGGGCGCCGTACTGCTCGGCGAGGGCCGAGGAGCCGCCGTCCGGGTCCTTGAAGTAGAAGCCCAGCTCGGGGCGGGGGCCGGTGAGGCCGGCCTCGTGGGCGCGGGCGGTGAGGCGGGCCAGGTCCAGGACGAGCGGCGCGGCGAGCGCCGAGTCGCAGCCCTGCCAGATCGTCTGGAGGACCATCCGCGAGCCGAGGAAGCCCTCGAAGGCGATGTGGTCCCAGGCGGTCTTCCAGTCCCCGAGCGCGGGCACGTCGTCGATGTGCACCTCCCCCTCGGGCAGCGTGCCGAGGTTGTCCTCCAGGACACGGTTCTTGCCCGCGTTCTTGGCGGCGGCCGCCGCCGGGTCGGCGAGCGAGGCCCCGTCTCCGCCGCCGAGCAGATTGCTGCCCGACCAGGCCCGTACGGCCAGGGCGCGCTGGCGGAACATCGGCGCGAGCACCGCGCGGAGCAGGGTCTGGCCGGTCTTGCCGTCGCGGCCCGCGTACGGGACGCCGGCCGCCTCGGCGGCGCTCTCCAGGGCCGGGTGGCGCAGTCCGGTCGACGGGGTGAAGTTGACGTACGCGCATCCGGCGCGCAGGGCCGCCGCCGCGTAGAGCGAGGAGGCGGGCAGCCGGGGGTCGCCCTCGGCGGGCGCGGGCTCGGTGGAGGAGACGTTGACGACGACGGTGCGGGCGACGCCCGTACGACGGGCGAAGTCCGTGAGGTCGGCCGCGAACGCGGCGATGAGCTCCTCGTCGTCGCGGGTGTCGCCGGGCAGCGGGCCGCCCATGCGTATCTCCTCGTCCGCGGCGGCGAGTTCGGCGCGCACGGCGGCGGGCAGGGTGTGCGGGAGGACTCCCCCCGCGGCCAGTTCCTCGGCGCGCTTGGGCAGCGGGCTGCTGGCCACGTCGTGGCCGCCGAAGACGAAGGACGACAGCTCGGGAAGGCCGGCGCCGGCGAAGTCGGGGCTCTCGGTGACCAGGCCGGTGGCGGGCTGGAGTCCGGCGGCGACGGCGGCGCAGCCGGCGACCGCCGTGGTGGCGACGGAGCCGCGGGCTCCGATGAACCAGACCCCCGTCCTGGGGCCGTTGTCGCGGGTATCTGCGTAAGGGGACACGGACAGCCTCCTGGTTACGTCAGCGCGTTGAAGCCTTTCCAACCTGACGGTGGTGGCGGCTGGTTGGGCAGCTGTTCGAACGTATCGATGATCCGCCCGCCGGCGGACGGATGCGGGTGTGCCGCAGTTGCACGGACCAACGCGAGGAGTGCCGGTGCGGGCGTTCCTCCCGCGACCAGCACTCCTCCTCGTCGTTCCGCACGTGTACGCGGTGTTCAGCGCGTGGCGGCGCTGCCACGGCCGGTGCCCGGCCGGCTCACTCGGCCCGCTGCTGGAGCTGCTCGGCAAGGGTCTGCCAGGCGGCGGCGCAGCTGCGTGCGAGGTCGGCGACCTCCGGTGCCCAGTGGCCGGGCAGACCGCGGCCGAGGGTCTCCATGCCCTCGCCGTCCACCGTGTAGTGGTGGAGCCAGCGCAGGGTGCGCCGGCCGGCCTCGTTGAGCCGCAGCGAGGGGTCCTCGCTCAGCTTGGCGAGCAGCTTCTGCCGGTCGACGGTGATCTCCCGCCGCTCGCTGCGGGCGCTCACCGCCCGCTGCGTCTGCCGGGGCACCACGGGCGTGCCCGGCGCCGGGCTCTGGCCCGCGGCCGTGCGGTAGCGGCCCGGTACGGGGTCCTCGCCCCGGTCGATGCGCTGGCGCACGTCCCGCACGGTGGCCGGGGAGAGGCCGGTCGCCCGGGCCACCTCGCGCAGCCCCGCGTCGGGCCGCTCGTGGATCATCGCGGCGGCCTGCTGGCGGCGGTATCCGCTGTCCAGCGGGCGCAGCCGGCCGTCGCGGCCCAGGCGCGCGTTCGACTGCGGAGCGTCCGCCGAGGAGCGGGACCGGATCCGGGAGATCGTCTTGTCGGAGAGGCCCACCGCGGCGGCGACGGCCCGGTCGGACCACTGCGGGTGGGTCATGATGATGCGCGCGGCGGCGACCGAGCGGTCGGAGCGCGACAGCGGCAGACCGTGGGTGACGTTGGCCTTGACCGCCAGGACGTAGGCGGCGCCCTCGTCGCAGTCGACCATCCGGGCCTGGATGGTGGTCCGGCCGTTGAGGAGCGCGGCGCGCACCCGGTGGGTGCCGTCGATGACGCGCATCGACGAGCGGTGGACGGTGATCGGCGGCAGCGAGTCGCCGGCTTCGGCGAGCACGCGCACGTGGTCCTCGTCCGCACCGCCGAGACGGGGCGAGTCCTCGAAGACCAGGGAGTCGATGCGTACTTCACCGGCGGGATGCGACTCGATCCAGACCATGGAGGTCACGACCTCGTCGAGGTCCGCCGCGTGGATCTTCAGTAACTGATCGTCAATTGATTGCTCGGCCAGACTCACTTTGCGCCCCCTCGCAATGAATCGGAACCGGAATCCACTTCCGGTGTGCGAAATGAAAGGCGACGGGAGAAGCCTTGTCAACCACCCCGGAGCCGGTTCGCCGGGCGCCCGATTCCCTTGTGGGACAAGGCTGTTCACGCGCGCGCAAGGCGTGGACCGGGCAGCCCGAAGGGCCCCCGGAGGAGCGCGGAGGGCCTCGCTGTACGGGGGCAAACGGCGGACGAACAGAGCGGAAGTTCAGGTTCCGTCAAGTGCGGACAACCTTCTGTACCGTCGGAGGTGAACAGTCGGGGGAATCGATCCACCGAGGAGGACCGGACGTCAGGGAGCGTCAGAAGCCGGGCCGGAATCGCACATTCCGGGGTGGTGATCCGCTTCGCACTCGTGATGCGGCCGGTCCGCTTCCCCGCCGCCGGGGTCGGCGCCGCTCGCGTTCCCGTCCCGCGGCGACGACCCGGCTGACGCCAAGTGGCGTGAACTTGGCCGGTTTTATGGCCGAGAACAGACCCGGAACCCGTCACATCGGCGTGACGGGCCCCGGGCCCGTGCGGCGTCACTCGCCGCAGATGCCCTCGACCGCGACCTTCTCGTACAGATGGGGCGAGACCGTGCAGCCCTCCGGGTACCCCGAACCGCCGGGACGGGCCTGGAGGTTGCCGTGCGCCGCCGCCAGATGGGCGGCGGACTGCCAGACCGCGATGTTCACCAGGTTGCGGCTGCCGGCGATGCCCCGGTGCATCTGCGTGGAGACGAAGCCGGGCTGCCGCGTGAAGTATGCGGCGTCCTCGCGCCAGAGCGCCAGGAACTCCTCGGTCCTGCCCCGCGGAACGGTGAACGTGTTGACCAGCACCACCTGGCCGGTCCGTTCCCGGAGTTGCTCCGTATAAGGAGTGGTCTCGTCTGCCTCCACGAATTCGATCACAAGGCCTCCTGCGGGTGGGCGGGTCGAGCCGGAGCGCCGCCTCAGCGCGGCGAGCCGAACCAGCGCGCGAGCGCGTCGAGCAGCTCACCGCCGTCCGGGGCGACCCAGGCTACGTGCCCGTCGGGACGCAGGAGGACGGCGTCCGGCGTCGTCCCCTCCGCCGTGTCGGCCGGGACCCAGCCGTCCGGGACGATGTCCACCCGGTCCGACCAGCTCGCCCCGGTGACGATGTCGATCCGGTCGGACCAGCCCTCGGCGAGCCGGGCCGGCTCCGTGCTGCCGTCCGCGACGACCAGCACACCGCGCGCCCGGTGCAGCAGCTCCGAGACCCGGGTGGTGGAGCCGTCCCCGAGCTTGACCTCGCGGTCGGGCATGCGCAGCCCGAGCAGCGGATGCCCCGCGGCCCCGCCCATGTCGTACCGGATGCCGAGGCCGCTGACGTGCCCGGCCAGGCGCCGCGCGGCGTCCGGCGACTGCACCAGCTCGCGCATCACCTCGCGCATCGGCTCCATCTCGTCGCCGGTGAGATAGAGGGAGGCCTGGGCGAGGGTGTTGCGCAGCAGCTTCTCGCCCACCGGGTGCCGTTCGGCGTGGTAGGTGTCGAGCAGTCCCTCGGGCGCCCAGCCGTTCACGGTGGCGGCCAGCTTCCAGCCGAGGTTCACCGCGTCCTGGACGCCGACGCTCAGCCCCTGGGCGCCGGCCGGGATGTGGATGTGGGTGGAGTCGCCGGAGAGCAGCACCCGGCCGCGCCGGTACTCGGCGGCCTGGCGCGTGGCGTTGGTGAACGCGCTGACCCACTTCGTCTCGGCCCCGTGCAGCGACTGCCCGGTGAGCTCCTGCCAGGAGTCCGCGATCTCGGTGAAGGTCACCTTGCTGCTGTCGCGGGGAGTGAGCTTCGCCGGGTGGATGATGATCCGGGTCACCCCCTCCTCCAGGCGGATCGCCATCACCATGCCGCCGTCGACCCGTTCGCCGATCACCCGCGGCTTGATGTCGGGGCGGTCCACGACGTCCGCCACGTACATCCCGCGGGTGGCCTCGCGTCCGGGGAAGTCGATGCCGGCCAGCTTGCGGATCCGGGAGCGCCCGCCGTCGCAGCCCACCAGGTACCGCGCGGTGTGCTCGGCGCGGCCGTCCGGCCCGTCCACCACCACGGTGATGTCGTCCGGCCCCTCCCGGTAGTCGACCACCTCGTATCCGCGGCGCACGTCCGCGCCCAGGTCCGTGGCCCACGCCTCCAGGATCTCCTCGATGCGGTACTGGGGCACTCCGCGGATGCCGAAGTGGTTGTCCTCCAGGGCGGTGAAGTCGATGCGCACACCGCCGAAATGGCCCTCGTTGCCGATCTCGATGTTCCCGAAGCGGGCCAGCAGTCCGCGCTGGTGGAAGACCTCCGCGGCCCGCCGGGTGAACCCGACTCCGCGCGACTCCCCGCTCGGGGTGGCTCTCTGCTCGTAGACGACGACGTCGACGCCGTTCAGCCGCAGTTCGCCGGCCAGCATCAGCCCGACGGGTCCGGCACCGGCAATGATCACGCCAGTTCCCATGGTTCGTCCTCCTGGATGAGATATGCGAGATCGAATTCAGCGGTTCGGGAATCCACTCGCAACGCCCCGCGACGGCGCTCAATCGGCCTGTCGAGATCGAAAACGGAGCGTTGAATGTGATCATGCTCAGCGGCTCCCACCAAAGACCTTTCGGGCCGCCGAAGAAGTCTGCAACTCGTCGATCAGGGGCGTCAAGGGGAATGGGTCCTGCTGTTTTCCATGGCCCCGGTGAACGCCTCTCCGGCCCCTTTCGTCAACCTTCTTGAAATACGCCCCGGGACTCCCGGTGATCCTTTTCCGCCCTTCGGAAGGGGAGTGATAAACGGAATAGGAATGACGTATTCAACAGACCGAAGTGCCTTGTTCCGGATACGCGCCCCGAGATCAAGATCCAATGGGCCGCTCGACCTCGACTTTCCGCGGTTGCCCTCTTGACTCGGAGAAATGGATGTTGGAATGGTGATCCACGCAGAACACCAGACTTAATAAGGAGAGCGATGTCCTCCGCAGTCACGCAGAAGCTCACGGTTTTTCTGGCGTTCCCGCAGGATGCCGAGGAGGCGGTGACCTTCTACACGTCCCTCTTCGACGGCTCAGAGGTGATCAACACCATTCGCGCCCGGGCCGGTGAGCCGGGCTGGGTGGAGGGAACCCTGCAACACGCGGTCTTCACCCTGGCCGGCCAGCAGTTCATGTGCATCAACATTCCGCCGGAGGGCGCCCGGGGCTCCGACCACGCCCCGTGGGACACGTACGCGTTCTCCCCCGCGATGGCGGTGTACGTGCAGTGCGACTCGGACGAGGAGTTCGACCGGGTCTTCGAGGGCCTCTCCGAGAAGGGTGAGGTGATCATGCCGGTCGGCACCTACGGGTTCAGCGCCAAGTTCGCCTGGGTCAACGACCGCTTCGGCGTCTCCTGGCGGATCAACCTCTCCGAGAGCAAGACCGCGTAACCGCACGTCCCCGCTCCACCGTCGGCCATGAGGCACTGCCGCCTCATGGCCGACGCTTCCCTGCGGAAACGTTTTTTCAATGGCCGCCTACTTACCGGTCGGTCACGTGTTCGCGGAACTCTCCGCACGGCGATCCGCAGCGCCGCCCTCCACCGCTCACCCGCCCCACACGGCACGGCTCTTCGCCGCCCTTTTCACCCTCCGCGCGCTTTTCCCTGCCCGGATTACGCGCGACTGGATCACCTGGGGCCGGAATACCCGTGCCCGTATGCGTTGCCCTCGCGAGATGCACGACATCCCTCGGACGTCCCCCTTGACCACGGGAGAAGACATGATCTTGGTAACCGGCGCGACCGGGAACGTCGGCAGAAACATCGTCGACGAGCTGCTGAAATCGGGAGAGCGGGTGCGGGCCATCGCCCGCGACCCCGCCAAGTGCACCCTGCCGGGCGACGTGGAGGTACTGGCCGCCGACCTGAGCCGGCCCGAGACCCTGGGCCGGGCACTGCGGGGAGTTGAACGGCTCTATCTGTGGCCGGTGTTCGGCGAGCTCCAGGGAGCGGTCGACGCCATCGCCCGGGCCGGGGTGCAACATGTGGTCATGCTGTCTTCCGAGGCGGTCACCTATGCTGCCGAAGAGCCGCACATCGCGTGCGAGAAGGCAGTCGTCGAGTCGGGAATGTCATGGACGTTCCTGCGGCCGAGCGCGTTCATGTCCAACGATCTCCTCTGGATACCCCAGATCGCCAAAGACGGAGTGGTGCACGGTGTGTACGGAAGTTCCGCGATGGCGCCGATCCATGAGCGCGACATCGCGGCGGTCGCGGTGAAGTCCCTGCTCGCGGCGGAATCCGGCACGATCCACGCGATCACCGGGCCCCAGTCGCTCAGCCAGGAGGAACGGGTGCGCCTCCTCGGCGCCGCGCTCGGCATCCCCACCCGCTTCCAGGAGGTGCCGCGCGAACGCGTCCGCGCCGCGATGGTCAACTACCTCTCCGGGTACGTGGCCGACCAACTCCTGGACCGGCGCGCGAAGTTGCTGGGCATGGAGGCGGAGGTCCTGCCCACCGTCGAGCTCGTCACCGGCCGCCCCGCCTACACGTACGCCGAGTGGATCACCCACCACGAGGCGGAGTTCCGCCCCGTACTCAAGATCTGACCCTTTGTGAGGTGCACTGTGCATTCCGCCGTCAACGAGACCCTGAGCTCGCTGGACCGCACACGCCGGCCCGTCATCGGCATCACGGCCGTCGTGACCCAGATCAAGTTCGCGATCTTCGAGATGGACGCGACGTTCGTTCCGCAGACGTTCGTCCAGAAGGTCGCCGACGCCGGTTGCATACCGGTGCTGCTGGCTCCGCAGCCGGGTGTGGAGCAGACCATCGGCGGGCTCGACGGTCTGCTGCTGCTCGCGGGTCCCGACGCGGACCCGGCGCTGTACGGGCAGGACAAGCACGAGAAGACCGGTTGGAACGACACCACCCGCGACCGGGCCGAACTCGCCCTGATCGAGGCCGCGTTGGCGGACGACCTGCCCACGCTCGGCATCTGCCGCGGTGAGCAGCTCATCAACATCCTGCGCGGCGGCACCCTCCACCAGCACCTTCCGGAGATCGTGGGCCACGACAGCCACTCCCCCGGCGGCAAGGAGTACGGGCAGCAGAAGGTGCGGCTCGAACCCGGCAGCCACCTCGCCGAGTTCCTGAAGAAGGATGTCGTGCCCTGCCACCACCACCAGGTCATCGACCGGGTCGGCGAGGGTCTGACGGTGACCGCTTGGTCCGAGGACGGGACGGTGGAGGCGATCGAGGTCGACGGCCACCCGTTCGCGGTCGGTGTGCAGTGGCACGCCGAGGAGTCCGACGACGACAGCCCGTTCACGGCGCTCGCCGAGGCGGCGCGGCAGCGGATGGCGGTCCGGCGCGGCTGATCCGCGCCGGCTCGGAGTCCGCTCAAGGAACGACAGAGGCGCAGCACGGCCGGATGGCCGGGCTGCGCCTCTTGGTGTTGCATGGAACGTGCCGGGCGGAGCGGGGGTTCGGGGGGTGTTCGCCGTGGGAACCGGAGAGTTCTCGCGCGGAGAAACCCTCGGAAACAGGGAGCGTTCCCGGTTTCCCGGCCCCTTCCGCGCCCGCGTCCGGGGGACCGCCGGCTACTCCGCCAGGATCTTCACGTCCATTTCGTCCAGGTGTCCGGGGTCCGCGAGCATGTCGATCGCGGCGATCCGGCCGTCCACGACGATGAAGTCGAACACCACCTTCACACTGCCGTTCGGCGCCCAGACCATGCCCGGGGCCCCGTCCACCAGGGCGAGCTGGGCGACCTGGGCCCGGCCGGAGAACGTCTTGGCGACCGCCTGGGCACCGAGGGCTCCGCTCGCGCCCATCGCCAGGGCGGCGCCGTCGACCCGGACGACGACCTCGGGGTCGAGCAGGGCGAGCAGTTCGTCGAACCGGCCGCCGCGCGAGGCGGCGAGGAAGGCGTCGACGATCTGCCGCTGGCGGCCCCGGTCCGCGGTGGGCGCGGCCTCGGCGTTCTGCACCCGGCGGCGCGCCCGGCTGGCGAGCTGCCGGGTGGCGATGGTGGAGCGCCCCACCACCGGGGCGATGTCGTCGAAGGGGACGGCGAACATGTCGTGCAGGACGAACGCGAGCCGCTCGGCCGGGGAGAGCGTGTCGAGCACCACGAGCAGCGCCGGGCCGACCGAGTCGACCAGGACCGCCTCCTGTTCGGGGTCCGCGCTCTCGTGCGCGCCGTGGTGGACGGGCGGTGGCCGCTCGCCCAGCAGGTCCTCGCGCCGCGACTCGCGCGAGCGCAGCATGTCCAGGCAGACGCGCGCGACGACCGTGGTCAGCCAGCCGCCCAGGTTCTCCACGGCGCTCACGTCCGCGCGGCTGAGCCGGAACCAGGACTCCTGCACGGCGTCCTCGGCCTCGCTCAGCGAGCCCAGCATCCGGTAGGCGACCGCCCGCAGATGGGGGCGGTACGCCTCGAAGCGCTCCGCCAGCAGTTCGGTCTCGTCCATGGTCAACATTCCTCCACCGGGCCCGTCGTCACGCACTGCGAAACCCAGCCTATGGGACAAGTCACATCACGTTCATAATGCGGATGTTCGGTATCCAGTTCGGTCATTGCCTAGGAAATGGGCCTTCGGGGAGGTGGGCCGTCCGCCCGCTGCCCCCGCCCGGACCCGGTCAGCCGAGCCGGGAGGCCAGGAACTCCTCCCAGGTCACCCGGGCCGTGTCGTAACCCTCGCGCGGGCCCTTGGGCAGCAGGCCGCCGGCCCGGATCCTCCCCAGGCCCGGCATCCACACCGGGACCACCGGAGAGCCGCGGTGGACGGCCTTGAGGTAGGCGCGGATCATCGCGACCGCGTCGGTGGCCTGCGGCCCCACGAGGTCGGGCACCCGCCCGGCCGGCTTGTCCAGGGCCAGCTCGGCGAGCCGGGACGCCACCTCCTCCGGGTCGATCGGCTGCACCTTGAAGCCGGCGGGCACCGGGACCAGCGGCAGCTTCTTCGCCTTCCGGGCCCCGTTGAGGATGAAGTCGTAGAACTGGGTGACGCGCAGCAGCGTCCACGGCACCTCGGACCCGGTGACCACCCGCTCCGACTCCAGCTTCGCCTTGAAGTAGCCGAACGAGACGTCCTCGACGCCGACGATGGAGATGTAGACGAGGTGGGCGACGCCCGCCGCCCCGGCCGCGCGGACCAGGTTGCGGGTGGCCTCGGCGTCGCCCTTCTTGTCACTGGCGCAGTGCACGAGCGTGCCCACGCCCTCGACGGCGGGGCCGATGCCCTGGTCCTTGGCGAGGTCGCCGGTCACGTAGGTGACACCGTTCTGCGCCGGGCGGCTCTTCCTGCTGAGCACCCGGACGTCGGCGCCGGCGTCCCGCAGCCGCGAGACGACCAGTCGTCCCAGCGTGCCGGTGCCGCCGGTCACCAGGATGGGCGACGTCATGGCTCCTCCTTCGTTGAAGTGTCGCCACACTGACGATGCGGCCCGCGAAAGTGTGACGTCCGGGTTCCGGACCGGCCCCGGACGCACGACGGGCGCACCGCTTCCCGGAGGAAACGGTGCGCCCGCGATCGAGGTCGGGGACGAGCCGGTGCGCTCTCGTCCGTACGGGGTCAGCCCAGCCGCGCCGACTCGGCGCGCGGCCCGACCGGGAGGTCCGCCTCGTCGCGCTCGGGGTGGCCCGGGCGCCAGAACTTCGGCCCGAGCTCCAGCGCGAGCGCCGGGATCAGCAGGCTGCGGACGATGAACGTGTCCAGCAGGATGCCGACGGCCACCAGCAGGCCCTGCTGGAGCGAGGCCACCGTCGGGATGGCCGCGAGGACGCTGAAGGTGGCGGCGAGGACCAGGCCCGCCGAGGTGATCACACCACCGGTGACGGTGAGGCTGGTGAGGACGCCGTCGCGGTGGCCGCGCTTGCCGACCTCCTCCCGGGCCCGGGTCATCAGGAAGATGGTGTAGTCGACACCGAGGGCCACCAGGAACAGGAAGCCGAACAGCAGCAGCCCCCGGTCGATCCGCGGATACCCCACGGCGTGGAAGAGCAGGGCCGCCGCGCCCACGGCCGCGGTGTACGAGAGCACCACCGACAGCAGCAGCATCAGCGGTGCCACCAGCGCCCGCAGCAGGATGATCAGCATGATCAGGACCACCGCGAGGATGAGCGGGATCAGTACCTTCTCCTCCTTGCCCTGGGCGTCGGAGGTGTCGAGCGCGATCGCCGTCTGCCCGCCGACCACCGCGTCCTGGGCCTCGCCGGAGGCCCGGTCGAGCGCGGTGCGCATACGGTCGACGGTCGCGCGAGCGGCCTCGGTGTCCGGCGCGTTCTTCAGGACGGACTCGATGTGCGTCCAGCCGTTCCTGGACGCCACGGTGGTCGCCTTGGTGACGCCGGGCACGCCCTGGACCGTGGAGAGCGCGGAGGCCGCGCCCGCGTCCTTGACGTACACGTCGGCGGGGGCCGAGGAGCCGGCCGGGAAGTGCTCGGACAGCAGCTCCTGGCCCGCCACCGAGTCGACCTTCTTGGTGAACTGCTCGGCCTGGGTCTGGCCGGTGGACAGCGACATCGCGCCGAACGCCAGCGCGCCGAGCACCAGGACCGTACCGATCCAGATCGGGCGCGGCCTGCGGCCCACGAAGCCGGAGATCCGTCCCCAGAAGCCGTGCTCCTTCTCGACGCTCGCGTCCACGTACTGCGCCGAGTAGCGCGGGGTGAACGGCCAGAAGACCCAGCGGCCCAGGATCACCAGGAACGCGGGCAGCAGCGTGGTCATCGCGAAGTAGACGATGACGACGCCGAGGGCGACGACCGGGCCCAGACCCCGGGTGGAGTTCATGGAGCCGAACACCAGGCAGAGCGTGGCGATGCCGACGGTCGCCGCGGAGGCGGTGATCGCGGGCAGGCAGCGGCGCAGCGCGTACACCATCGCCTCGTGGCGGTCCTCGTGGCGGTGCAGCTCCTCGCGATAGCGCGCGATCAGCAGCAGCGCGTAGTCGGTGCCGACGCCCAGGACCAGGACGATCAGCACATAGGCGCTCTGGCCGTTGACCGTGAGCCCCGCGTGTTTGGCGAGGAGGTAGACGACGGCGCTGGCGACCTGGCTGGCCAGGCCCACCGAGAGCAGCGGGATCAGCCACAGGATGGGGCTGCGGTAGGTGAACAGCAGGAAGATCGCGACGAGTCCGAGCGTGGCACCCATCAGGGCGCCGTCCATACCGGAGTAGACATCGATGAAGTCGGCGATGCTGCCGGCCGGGCCCGTGATCCTGACGTCGAGGCCGTCCGGCGCGTCCTTCTCCGCCGCCTTGCGCAGGTCCTTCACGCCGTCGCCCAGGACGCTGTTGTCACTCTTGTCCGACTTGATGGGGACGCTGAGGAAGGCGGCCTTGTTGTCGGAGGCGACCGTGACCGGCGGGATCTCCGCCGCGGCGATCCGGTCCGTGACGAACCGGACCCGGTCGGCGTTGACCTTGGCCAAGTCGGCGCCGCTCAGGCCGTCTTCGCGCGCGTAGACGACGACCGCGCCGAGGCGGCCCTTGTCCTGGAAGTAGTCCTCGGCGATCTTCACCGCCTTCGTCGCCTGCGCGTTCTTCGGCAACCAGGTCTGGGCCTCGTTGTTCTGTACGTCACCGAGCTTGGCCGCGAGGGACCCGCCCACGACGATGAGCAGCACCCACAGCACGAGGACGGCCCACTTGGAGCGGCGGCCGGCGACGGCCCTCGCGTACGTGTGGGCGAACGAAGACGTGGCTGGGGGCGGCGGCTCCTCGATGGACTGCCTCGGTGATGGAGGATGCGTCGTCATGACTGCTCGCTAAGGGTCGGGAGCCCCGCGCGGCCGTGCGGCGCTCAGGGCTCGGTCGAACTCGGTCTGTTCGAGGGGCCTCCCCTGTACGACCCGATCGCCTCGACCCGATCGGGGTACCTCTTCCTGTCACATGAGCTGGGTTTTGTTCGTCACTGCTATGACGGAACGTGGCCAGAGGGTGTGACCGTGACGCGTTCGTCACTCACTGACGGAGCGCGACGAAGGAATGTGACCGATGGACGACGGCGAATGGCTGGCGCGGCGTTTCGAGGAAAGCCGCCCGCATCTGCGGGCCGTGGCATACCGGATGCTGGGCTCGCTGAACGAGGCCGACGAAGCCGTCGAGGAAGCGTGGTTACAGATCATCGACAGCGGCGACGACGCCACGGACGAGGGGGTCCGGGGCCTGCCCGCATGGTTGATGACGGTGGTCGCCAACGTCTCCCTCGACCGGCTGCGCTCGCGCAGGACGGTCTTCCCCGGCACGCTGCTGCCGCGGGTGCCGGCGGCGCGCCGGGCGCCGGACGATCTGGCGGCCCCGGTGCCGGCCGCGCTGGCGGCGGACCTGGCCCGGATGGGCCCGGCGCACCAGGAGTTGCTCGCGGACTCGGTGGGCCTGGCACTGCTGGTGGTCCTGGAGACGCTGGACCCGGCCGAGCGGATGGCGTTCGTCCTGCACGACCTGTTCGGTCTGCCCTACGAGGAGATCGCGCCCATCGTCGGCGCCGCCGGGGCCGGGGCCGCCCGCGAACTGGCGGGCCGGGCGCGGGTGCGGGTGCGGAGCGTGGACCCGCTGCCCGAGGCGGGCCCGGACCGGATGCGGCGGATCGTGGACTCCTTCCTCACCGCCTCGCGCGGCGGTGACTTCGACACGCTGGTGGCGATGCTCGACCCCGAGGTGGTGCTGCACGCCGACCCGGAGGCGGTGGCGGCGGGCGCGCCGGGCGCCGAGGTGCGGGGGGCCGCCTCGGTGGCCAGGACCTTCTCGGGCCGGGCCCGTTACGCCCGACTGGCGCTGGTGGACGGGGCGGTGGGCGCGGTGTGGGCGCCGCGCGGACAACCCCGGGTGGTCTTCGGCTTCACGATCGTGGACGAGCGGATCACCGGGATCGACATGCGGGCCGCTCCCGACCGGCTCAGCCGGACGGATCTGACGATCCTGGGCGAGTGAGGGGACGCCACGAGGCGTACTCCAGCGGCTCCAGCCGACGTCCGGACCAACAGCGGCGCGTCACCGGGAGGAAGACCCGGTGGCGCGCCGCCCGCGTGCGGCCACGGGCGCCATCCGCCTCCGGCGCCGTCCGCGCGGCTGCCTCGTTGAACAATTGACGTCCCGGGGAAATCCTCCCCCGTTTTCCGGCCGCATACGCAGGCGCCTCTTACCGGCCCCGCTTACCGCCCCCTCTTACCGGGTGGCGTCGATCACTTTATGCGCCGCGTCGATCAAGGGATTCCCTTTTCCTCGCCCCCGTTCCGGCGAGACGGAAATGCGCACGTGAATGGATAGCGGACACCGCGCCCGTAAACCGGTGCGGTGACAGCCGCGAGCGGCGGCGCGCACAGGTGCCGTACCAGGGGGTGCGCGCAAGGTGTTCGACTGCGAAAGTTCCGCGGTTGCACGGGCGCCCTTCGCGTATACCTTCGTACGGAGCATCCGCCGAGGCCCCCGGCCCGCGGCTCGCCGGTCGGCCAAGATCCCTTGGTTCTCGCAGGTCAGAGACGTTCCCTGGGGGTGTCCGCGCCGCCTCCGCCGCGTCCGCGCGGTGCTGACTCGAGCATATTGCATCCCCTTGCCCCACCGGGGATTATCAGGAGTCCGCGCGATTCAAGATTCCCTCCAGCAGGAATCCACCGAACGTTTTGATCCGCGCCTGCACACCGCTCGCCCGCCGTTCCCATGAAGCGGGCCTCCGTGTAATTCTGGCCGACGTCGCCACGGTGCGGCGCGCTATTGATGCTCTCTTACGTGGTCACGAGCGAAACAGGACAAGAGGGGGGCCACATGCCCACGAATACTTCGGACGACTCACTCGACGAGGTGGAAGGCTCGGTATCCGGGCGCAACAAGGTGATCGCCGAGCGCAAGCGCAGCGAGACCTGGAAGAAGCCCCCGCGCCGCATCGAGCGGGCCGAGTGCATCACCTGCGACACCTGCCTGCGTGCCTGCCCGCCCGAGTTCAACGCCATCTTCGACAACGGGCTCGACGTCGTCATCATCCCCGAGCTCTGCTCGGGCTGCCCCAAGTGCGTCCTGGAGTGCCCCGTCGACTGCATCTACGTGGACGAGGACTGGACCCCGACGTCCGACGCGATGTGGAACCACATCGGGCTTACCGCTGAGGGTGTGTCATGACCAGTTTCGCCGAGCGCAACGGCACGTCGCGCCGCGCCATCAACGCCAAGAAACGGCAGAGCCGCCGGCCCAGCCGCCTGGGCGCGGTGGCCGGGGCCACGCCGAAGCCGGACCGCGTCAAGGACGAGGAGGCGGGCTTCCCCACCCTCCTGAAGAACGCCTGGGAGAAGGCCGTCGAGGCCCGGGACCTGCGGACCGCGGTGAACACCCTGCTCACCCTGGACGGCCATGTCCCCGCCGACGTCCAGCTGCGCGCGCTGCGCACCGCGGACGAGGCGGCGCTCAAGGTGCTCTGCGGCATCTCCTGGCGCGAGGAGGACCTGCCCGCCCCGGTGCGCGACTCCCAGGAGCGCCCCGCGTTCCTGGGCGAGCTGGGCCTGACCACCACCGGCCGCATCGTCGTCCGCGTCCCCTCCCAGGGCTCGCTCGCCGACGAGGAGAACCTGGTCGACGGTGTGATGAGCGTGCCGTGGTCGGCGCAGGACCTGCTCGACTACGAGAGCGAGGTCAACCGCGCCGCCGCCCGCTACGCCGACCAGGTCGTCGACTGCCGCCAGTGGCTGGCCGCGCTCGGCACCCCGGCCCGCGACGAACTCCTGGAGACCGTACGGGAGTCGGCGCTGCGCACCGCCCCCTTCGTCCTCCACCAGGAGGGGAAGCTCTACACCAACTTCCGCGAGGGCAACAACCTCATCGGCAAGACCCTGTGGGCGGGCCACCCCAGCGAGACGTTCAGCAGTCTGCTGGGCGTCGAGATGGAGCGCTGGTCCGACCACGACGCGATGCTGGTCGTCTGCCTCACCCTGCTCGTCCGGTCGGCGGGCGCCGGCCGCATCGAGGAGGCCAACGGCACCCAGCTCAGCCTGGACCACCTCGCGTATCTGCTGGAGCGCACCCGGCGCAACTACAACGCGGTGCCCGGCGGCGAGCCGGTCCCGGCCGCGCCCACCCACCGGGTCGAGGCGCTCAACACGCTGGCGAAGGCGCTGCGCGAGCGGCGCGTCGGGCACGTCCTGCCCAACGCCCAGCTCTACCGCGAGATCCACGGCGCGCTGATGCACAAGATCGAGCGCCTGGCCGGGCCGTACGGCGAGGAGTCGATGCGGCGCGAGGCGGAGCTTGTGGAGCGGCTGCGCGAGCGGCTCCCGGTCGCGGGCGCCACCTTCGAGGAGCTGAGCGCGAGCCTGACCGCCTCCCCCGACTGGCTGGCCCGCCCGTACGGCGACTTCGGCACCGGCCTCGAAGCCCTGGTGTACGAGACGGTGGCCGGGGCGACCGACGTCTTCGAGGCCGACTTCGCGATGAGCCGCGGCATGCGCTCCCTGCCGGAGCTGATGCGCGCCCTGCGCGAGCAGAGCTACGCCGAGATCACCAAGTGGGACATCACCGACTTCTTCTGCTGTGTCGTGCCGGCCCCCGCGGCCAAGCGCTACTTCGAGGACTCGGTGCCCCAACTCGCCGACACCGCCTGGGCGATGTCGTCGCGGATGCAGTACAACTCCTGGCACTTCATCGCCGGCAACCTGCCCAAGGTGCCCGCCGTGGTGGAGCGCGACCACTTCATCCCGCCGACCATCCCGGACGTCGCCTTCTACTCCGACCAGCACCACCACGGCCACGTCGCGGCCAAGGTGCGCTTCAGCATCCGCAGCCCGCAGGCGGTCGAGGTGCTGGGCCGGACGTTCAACGGGTTCATGGACCTGCGCCTGCTGCGCTGCGAGGGCCGACCGTTCGACGAGAGCGACCTGCTCGCCGCCCACCGGACCTCCGCCTTCATCGCCAGCGCCATGAGCGCGGCCGCCGCGCTGGTGGCCGCGGGCGAGGACATCGAGGTCACCGCCTTCGACTCCGCATGGCACCTCACGTCGGTCCAGGCCGCGGCGGCGAAAGCCAGGCAGCCGCACCCGGTGTCGTGACCGGCGCCCCACCTGTCCTTGCAAGGAGATCCGTTGACCTCCATCGGTGACATACGCGAGCTCCTCGCCCGGGGCGAGCTCACCGCGGCCGAGCACGTCCAGTCGGTCCTCACCGCCATCCAGAAGACCGACATCGAGCTCGGGGCGTTCGTCTCGGTCGCGGGCGACGAGGCCGTACGGGAGGCCGAGCTGGCCGACGCCCGGATCCGGGAGCTCGGCCGGGCGGCGTTCGAGCGGCAGCCGCTGCTCGGCATCACCGTCTCGGTGAAGGACCTGATCCAGACCGGGGACCTGCCCACCGCCCGGGGATCCCTCCTGGAGAACCGGCGGCCCCGCGCCGACGCGCCCTCGGTGGCGCGGCTGCGGGCCGCCGGGGCGATCGTCGTGGGCAAGACCACGACGTCGGAGTACGGCTGGAGCGCCTCCACGGTGAGCCGGGTGGCTCCGCCCACCCGCAACCCGTGGGACCCCGAGCTCACCGCCGGCGGCTCCAGCGGCGGCGCCGCGGCCGCGGTCGCGGCGGGCCTGGGCTCGGGGGCGCTGGGCACCGACGGCGCGGGCTCCATCCGCATTCCCGCCGCGTTCTGCGGGGTCGTCGGCTACAAGCCGTCGTTCGCCAAGGTGCCCTATGTGCCCGCCTGCGCCGACCGGCTCTCCCACCAGGGGCCGATCGCGCGGACCGTGCCGGACGTCGTCGAGCTCGCCTCGGTGATCACCGGCGGGCATCCGGGCGACCCGGACTCGCTGATCGGTACCGTCGACCTGCCGGGCCAGCGCCGCTCGCTGCGGATCGGCTGGATCGAGTTCCCGGGCACCTCCGCGGAGGTCCGCCGGGTCAGCGAGCAGGCGCTGCCCGCGCTGCACGCCCAAGGCCACCGCGTCGAGCGGATCGAGGTGCCCTTCCGCGACCCGTATCCGGCGCTCGTCGACATCCTCGCCGCCAGCGACGCCGCCTCCACCTCGCCCGCCGACGAGGAGTGGTGCGACCCGGGCCGCCTCGCGATCGTCCGGCACGGGCGCACGCTCAGCGGCGCGACCGTGATGCGGGCCGAGGAGGTGCGCCTCGCGCTGCGCACCACCCTGCACGAGATCTTCGACCGGTACGACCTGCTCGCCATGGCCACCGTGCCCATCGAGCCGTTCGACCCGTACGCGATCGGCCCCCAGTGGGCGAGCCGTCCACAGGACCTGCTCTGGCTGGCGTGGACACCCGCCACGTATCCCTTCAATATGACTGGCCAGCCGGCCGTTTCCCTCCCGGCCGGGCTCACCCGCGCCGGACTCCCGGTGGGGCTCCAACTCGTGGGCCCGTTCGGGGCGGACGATCTGGTCCTGTCCGCGGCACGCCGTCTCGAGGCGGACCTCGGTCCCCTGCCGGCCGCACCGGACCGAGTAACCGAAAGGATCCTGTAACCCATGTTCTCCCGGTCGTGGTCCCGCCCCTTCTCCGAGTCGGGCGGCGTCGGACGCCCCGCGTTCGTCACCGAGTTCGGCCTGTGGACCGATGAACAGGCCGCCGCCGCCGAGCAGATCGAGGCCTCCCTGAACGAGGTCGACCTCGTCCGCCTGGCCTTCGGTGACCCGCACGGTCTGGCCCGCTCCAAGACGCTGACCGTCGACGCGTTCCGCTCGGTCCTGCGCAACGGCATGGACTTCAGCTCCGGGCCCTTCATCTTCGACACCGGTCACGCCGCGGCGCTCGACTACCTCGCCGACCCCGGTGTGGGCGTCGACGAGATCGCCGGCGCGGGCAGCTTCGTGCTGGTGCCGGACCCGCTGACCTTCCAGATCCTGCCGCACGAGGGGCCGCGCACCGCCTGGGTGCTCGGCGACGAGTACCTGCGCGACGGCTCCCCGCACCCGCTCTCCGCGCGCAACGTGCTGCGCCAGGTCCTCGCCCGCTACGCGGCCCGCGACCTCACCCCGGTGCTGGGCCTGGAGGTCGAGTGGTACCTCACCAAGCGGCTGCCCGGCCCGCCCGGGAACGCGGGCAACGGCTTCGGCCTCCAGGGCGCGGCTCCCCAGGTCGAGGCGGTGAACTCCGGCTACCAGTTCAACCTGGACTCCCACTACGACTCGGTCGCCCACTTCACCAGCCCGCTCGCCCTCAAGCTCCTCCAACTCGGCCTGCCGCTGCGGTCGATCGAGCACGAGTCGGGTCCGGGCCAGATCGAGACGACCTTCAACCCGATGCACGCGATGGACACCGCCGACGCGATGCTGCTGTTCCGCACCGTGGTCAAGCAGACCGCGGCGCGCCAGGGCTACCACGCCACCTTCATGTCGCTGCCGCGCGTCGACAGCTTCGATCCGAGCGGCTGGCACCTGCACCAGTCGGTGATGGACGCGACCGGCCGCAACGTCTTCGCGGCCCCGGAAGGCGGTATCTCGGACCGGGGCCGGGCGTACATCGACGGTCTGCTGGCCCGCGCCCGCGACCTGTGTCTGCTCTCGGTGCCCACGGTCAACGGCTACCGCCGCCTCAGCTCGGAGTTCTCGCTCTCGCCGACCCGGATCGGCTGGAGCTACGAGGACCGCAGCGTGATGCTCCGCGTCGTCGGCGGCGGCTCCGCCACCCACGTCGAGAACCGGACCGGCGAGCCCACCGCCAACCCCTACCTCGCCATCGCGGCCCAGCTCTCCGCGGGCTTCGACGGGCTCACCGCCACCCCCGGCACGGCCCCGCGCTCGGCCGGCGCCGAGGGCGCTACCGAGACGCTGCCGCAGTCCCTCGACGAGGCTCTGGAGGCCTTCCGGGCCGGTCAGGGCGCCGAACTGCTCGGCAAGCCGCTCGCCGCCACGCTGGCCAAGCTCAAGGCGAGCGAGGTCTCCCGCTTCGAGGCCTGGCGCGCCCAGGAGCGGCCCGCCGAGGGCCAGGTCACCGAGTGGGAACAGCGCGAATACTTCGAGGCCTACTGATGGCCCCTGCGAACCACCTGTCGACAAGCTCACCCTGGGGGTGCTGGCCCATATGATTCCCCGCTATACCCTGCCCGCGATGGCGGACATCTTCTCGGACCAGGCGCGGTACGCGACCTGGGTCCGGGTGGAGATCCTCGCCTCCGAGGCCCAGGTGCGCCTGGGCCGGGTGCCCGAGGACGCCGTCGAGGACATGCGGCGGGCCCCGGTCCCAACGCCCGAGCGGGTGCAGGAGATCGAGCGGGAGCGGGACCACGAAGTGCTCTCGTTCCTCGCCGCCTACTGCGAGGGCATCCCCGACGAGTCGGCCCGCTGGGTCCACCTCGGCATGACGAGCTACGACCTCGTCGACACCTCCCTCGGGTACAACCTGGCCCGCGCCACCGACCTGGTCCTCGCGGCCGGCGCGGAGCTGCGCAAGGTCCTGGTCGAGCGGGCCCTTGAGCACTGGGAGACGGTCATCGTCGGCCGCACCCACGGGGTGCACGCCGAGCCGACCTCCTTCGGCCACAAGCTGGCGCAGTTCGCGTTCTCCGTGGACCGCTCGCTCACCCGCCTCAAGGCGGCCCGCAAGGCGGTGGCAGTGGGCACCGTCTCCGGCTCGGTCGGCACGTACGCGCTGATCGACCCCTCGGTGGAGGCGTACGTCTGCGAGGAGCTCGGGCTGGGAGTGGAGCCGGCGCCGAGCCAGGTCGTCGCCCGCGACCGGCACGCCCAGCTGCTCCAGGCCGTCGCCCTGCTGGGCGCGGGCATCGAGCAGATCGCCCTGGAGCTGCGGCTGCTCCAGCGCACCGAGGTCCGCGAGGTGGAGGAGCAGCGCACCTCCGCGTACCAGGGCTCCAGCGCCATGCCGCACAAGCGGAACCCGACCACCAGTGAGCGGCTGAACGGTCTGGCGCGGCTGCTGCGCGGGTACGCGGCCACCGCCCTGGAGAACGTGGCGCTGTGGCACGAGCGCGATCTGGCGCACCAGTCGGTGGAGCGGGTGATCCTGCCCGACGCGCTGGCGGTCGGCCACTTCCAGGCCACCATGGCGACCCGGCTCGTGCGCGACCTCAAGGTCTTCCCGGACCGGATGCGGGCGGGCATCGACCGCACCGACGGGCTGGTGTACAGCTCCGCCGTCCTCGCCGACCTGCTGGCCGACGGGGTGGAGCGGGAGAAGGCCTACCGCGCCGTCCAGGCCGCCGCGAACCGTACGATCGCCACCGGCGAGCACTTCGGGGACACGCTGCGCCAGGAGGGCATGGACATCGGCCAGCTGCGCCCTGAGCGTTTCCTCGTCAACCACGGCGTGATTCTCGATCGATTGGAGCAACTTCGTGACCTGGAAGATTGAGCGTGTGGACGGTGCGGACCTGGACCTCGAGGAGGTCCTGGAGGTCTACCGCTCCTCCGGGCTCGGGGAGCGCCGTCCGATCGAGGACGTGGAGCGGTTCGCCGCCATGGTGCGAGGCGCCAATCTCGTGGTCGTGGCGCGCGCGGAGGGCAGGCTGATCGGCATCGCGCGCAGCATCTCCGACTTCAGCTACGCCACCTACCTCTCGGACATCGCGGTGAGCGGCGACCACCAGCGCTCGGGCATCGGCCGGGCGCTGATCGAGGCCACCCGGCAGGAGGCCCCGCGGGCGAAGGTGATCCTGCTGTCGGCGCCTGCGGCGGTGGACTACTACCCGCACATCGGGTTCACGCAGCACAACTCCGCCTGGGTCCTCAACCCGTAGGCAGCGAGCGGCAGTTCACGAAGAAAGGCCCCCGCGCCGGCCGAGCCGGTCCGCGGGGGCCTTTTTTCGTGTGGTCGAGGTGTGCGAGGCCGATGTTGCACACCATGGATATCCCGGCGGATTACTGGTAAAGGAACGGGGCCCCCGGGGTATTCATCTCACCCCGGGGGCCCCGCCGTAAACCCGTCTCACCGCGGGCGGCCATTCACGGCCGCCGTCCGAAAGAATTCCTCGGACTTATGACGGTTGTTCAACTTGTTTTTCTCTTGCTGCGGTCGGGGCGAAAGGCGGAAATTACCCGTTGCCCAGCTTGAAACCGACCCCGCGCACGGTAATGATCCAACCGCTGTCGCCGAGCTTCCCGCGTAGACTGCTGACATGAGTGTCGACAGTGCGACGCGACCATGAGTCACCCCATACCTGCTGAAGCAGGCGTTTGCGCGGAATGACCGTGTCCGGATGCGAGGCGAGCAGGCAGAGCAGATCGAATTCCTTGCGGGTCAGCCCCACCTCGCGGCCGTCCAGGCTCACCTCGCGGGAGCTCACGTCAATGCGCAACCGCCCGTGCAAGATCTCTCTGGCAACGGGCGGCTGGAACCTCGCTCGGCGCATGACGGCTTCGATCCGTGCCATTAATTCGCGGAAGCCGTAGGGCTTGACCACATAGTCGTCCGCGCCGGCCTGGAGGCCGAGGACGCAGTCGAGCTCGGAGCCGCGGGCCGTCACGATGATGACCGGGATGCCGCTGACCGAGCGGATGGCCCGGCAGACCTCCAGGCCGTCGAGGTCCGGCAGCTCCAGGTCCAGCAGGACGAGGTCGACGTCCTCGTACGCCTGAAGGGCGGTGCTGCCGCTCTTCACGCCGATGGCCTCGTGGCCGTGCCTGCGCAGCCGGCACACCAGGGACTCCGCGCCGTCGACGTCGCTGTCGACCACGAGGATCCGCCGGCCCCGGGAGAGGCCGGCCACCCTGCGCACCGCTTCCGACACGCCCTCTTCGATCAGGTGTGGTCCTCCTGGACCACGCTGGACAGGTATATGAGGCTCCAGCACTGCCTCTGACGAACTCTGAGTCATGCCTCCCCCGCGAGTCATGTCCCTCCCCCATCTGAGTGAGTCCACTGTGAGATCCGATCCGGATGTCACCGACGAACAACGACGAACCTACAGACCGCTGCTACGGAATTCAAAGAGGTTCGAGCAAATAACAAATAAACTGTGTCGGTTATTGAGCGAGATCGGACAGGGCGCCCTCTTCGTTTCCCTACGTGATCACGACGGGGAGCCCTCGTCAACCAGTCCTCGCCATGCGGAAGCGGAACACTGGCAGGTCCGTTGATTCAACCAAGGGTAACGCGCCGCGACTCGCATAATCCGGCCATCTTGGCGCACCTCTGACGTTGACGTAGCCATGACATGATGTTGGCCACAGCAGCCTGGAGGTTTACGGAATTGGGGCGGGTCCGCTGACAACAAGTTAAATAACAGGTGTCCAAGTGGCGTCTCGATGGCCGGTGGCTTGAAGAGACCGGTACTGCGCCTCAGTCGGGCGCGTCCCGCGCCTCCCAGCGCTCCCTGTGATCGGGCTGTAGCTTGCAGTACGCCAACACCTGCATGACGAAGACCCCCATTCACCGCACAGAATGGTCGGCGGGGAGAGTGTGTGTCAAGTAAAGTCCGGCGGCCTGAACAGCGCTGCGCCCCGGGCGGGGCCGCCCCGGTCCGGACGGCCCCACCCGGGGCGGTGCGCACCACTCGGTGCGCGGAATGCGCCTCTGCGGACCGTAATTGACGGCCCGTCAGTAATAGGGTCAGGCCAGCACCGGGCCGCCGGCGCGCCAGGTGCGCGGGCCGTCGAAGCCCGTCGCCCGGTCGGTACGGCGCCAGCTCGCCGAGCGCCGCTGCCGGGGGATCATCACCCGGGCCGCCTCCGCCCGCGCCTCCATGGCGGAGAAGTGCGCGAAGAACAGCGCGGCGAGCGCCGCCAGTTCCTCCGGATCCGGATTACCGCGCTCCACTCTCAGTAGCTCACGGCAGTGCTCCAGGGTCATCCCGGCGGGCTCGGCGGCGCTCCGGGCGGTCTCGGCGGTCTCGGCGGTCTCGGTGATCCGGGTCATCTCGCTCATGTCGGTCCCCTCATCTCGTAAGTCGTGCCTACTGGGGCGGGTTGCCGTGCTTGCGGCGCGGCAGTTCGGCGTCCTTGGCGATGAGCATCGCCACCGAACGGCACAGCACCGAACGGGTCTCGCGCGGGTCGATGACGTCGTCGACCAGACCGCGCTCCGCCGCGAAGTAGGGGTGCACCAGCTCGTTCTTGTACTCCTCGATCTTCTGCGCGCGCATCGCGTCGGGGTCGTCGGCCGCGGCGATCTCGCGGCGGAAGACCACGTTCGCCGCGCCCTCGGCGCCCATCACCGCGATCTCGTTGGTCGGCCAGGCGAACGCGAGGTCCGCGCCGATCGAGCGCGAGTCCATCACGATGTAGGCACCGCCGTACGCCTTGCGCAGCACCACCGAGATCCGCGGCACGGTCGCGTTGCAGTAGGCGTAGAGCAGCTTCGCGCCGCGCCGGATGATGCCGTCGTGCTCCTGGTCCACGCCCGGCAGGAAGCCGGGGACGTCGACCAGGGTGATCAGCGGGATGCTGAAGGAGTCGCAGAACTGGACGAACCGCGCGCCCTTCTCGCTCGCCTTGATGTCCAGGACGCCCGCCATCGCGGAGGGCTGGTTGGCGACGATGCCGACGACGTGGCCGTCGAGCCGGGCCAGCGCGACGACCAGGTTGGGCGCCCAGTTGGCGTGGATCTCCATGTACTCGCCCTCGTCGACGAGCTCCTCGATCACCGAGCGCACGTCGTAGGAGCGGTTGCCGTCGGCCGGCACCAGGTCGAGCAGGGCCGTGCCCTCGCGGTCCACCGGGTCCGAGGTCTGTGCCAGCGGCGGCATCTCCCGGTTGTTGGACGGCAGCAGCGACAGCAGGTAGCGGACCTCGGCGAGGCAGGTCTCCTCGTCGTCGTACGCGAAGTGCGCCACGCCCGAGACCCCGGCGTGCACGTCCGCGCCGCCGAGCCCGTTCTGCGTGATCTCCTCGCCGGTCACCGCCTGCACCACGTCCGGGCCGGTGATGAACATCTGCGAGGTCTCGCGGACCATGAAGACGAAGTCGGTCAGGGCGGGCGAGTAGGCGGCGCCGCCCGCGCACGGCCCCAGCATCACGGAGATCTGCGGGATCACCCCGCTGGCCCGGGTGTTGCGCTGGAAAATGCCGCCGTAGCCCGCCAGCGCCGAGACGCCCTCCTGGATCCGGGCGCCGGCGCCGTCGTTGAGGGACACCAGGGGCGCACCGGCCGCGATGGCCATGTCCATCAGCTTGTGGATCTTGGAGGCGTGGGCCTCCCCCAGGGCGCCGCCGAAGATCCGGAAGTCGTGCGCGTAGACGAAGACCGTACGGCCCTCGACCGTGCCCCAGCCGGTGATGACACCGTCCGTGTACGGCTTCTTGGCCTCCAGGCCGAAGCCGGTCGCCCGGTGCCGGCGCAGCTGCTCGACCTCGGTGAAGCTGCCCTTGTCCAGGAGGAGTTCGATGCGCTCGCGCGCGGTCAGCTTGCCCTTGGCGTGCTGCGCCTCGGTCGCGCGCTCGCTGGGGCCGCGGACGGCCTGCTCCTTGCGCTCGCTCAGCTCGTCCAGCCGGTCGGTGACCTCGCCAGAGGACGGTGTGGTCGGCGTGGTCGGCGTCATGTGGTGTTCCCCCTGTAGGTTGCGGATCCTTGGTGCGGAATCGACTGCCTTCACGGTCACGTCGGGTGGTGGCGCAGGGCCGCCGCGGCGGCGTAACCCGGCTGGACGGGCACGTTGCGCACCGTCCAGCCGTGCGGGCGGTCCGGGGCGTCGCGGTCGCCCAGGTAGTCCGCCGCGGGTGAGCGGGTGAGGCCGGTGCCCAGCCCCTTGAGATAGGCCTCCTTGCGGGTCCACAGCCGGGCGAACGCCACCGTCCGCTCGGCCGCGGGCAGCGCGCGCAGCTCCTCGCGCTCCTGCGGGTGCAGCCGGGGCAGCACCATCTCGACGGCCTCGGGCGACGGGACGCGCTGGACGTCCACGCCCACCGGGGCCGCCGCGACCCCGATGGCGATCAGGCCGTGGCTGTGCGAGAGGTTGAAGTGGAGCGGCAGCGGCGGATCGATCAGCCGCGGCTTGCCGTACGGGTCCTCGCCGCGGCCCAGCACGAGCCGGCCGGGCTCCAGACCGGTGTAGGCGGCGAGCAGGGCGCGCAGGGTGGCGTGCGCGGTCACGTACTGGATCCGGTCGCGGGCGGACACGTAGGACGCGGCCCGCGCCTCCTCCATCGCGTCCAGCGCCCGCATCAGCGGGCACACCGGCGCCACCTCCTCGGCGGGCGGCCGGAAGACCAGCAGGTGCAGCCGTCCCGCCGCGGGGGCCGCCCGCAGCGGCGTACGGGTCGCGTTCACCGGCCCACCGCCTCGTGGACGGGGCCGCCCTGCCCGTCGCCCTCGGGCGTCTGGAGGGCCTTGGCGGCCCCGGTGCGGGCGGGTCGGCGGTCGTACGCCAGCGCGGTGAGCGCGGCCGCCAGCGAGACCAGGCCGCCGACGTAGAAGCCCGAGCGGGCGCCCAGGTGCTCGGCGAGCCAGCCGATGAGCAGCGAGCCGAGCGGGGTCGAGCCCTGGAGGATCAGGGTGTACAGCGCCATGACCCGGCCCCGGTAGCGCGGGTCGCTGCCGAGCTGGACGCGGTGGTTGACGGCCTGGACGAAGAAGATGGTGGCGCCGCCGGTGAGCGAGAGCAGCACGATCGCGGTGGCGAAGTTCGGCGCCCAGCCCGCCACCGTCTCCAGCGCCGCGAAGACCAGGGCCGCGCCCACCACCAGACGGCTGGAGGGGCGGGTGCGCCGGGCGGTGGTGGCGAACGCGGCGATCAGCGAGCCCGCCGCGAAGCCGGTGGTGAGCAGCCCGAAGGAGGCCGCGTCGGCGTGGAAGACGGTCTTGGCGTACAGCGGCAGGGTGAGCTGGAAGTTGAGCCCGAAGAGGGAGATCACCCCGACGAGGAGGAGCGGCAGCTTCAGGTCCGGGCGCCCGGCGACGTACCGGAGCCCGTCGACCACCCGGGGCCGGGTGTCCTGCCGGGCGCCGAGCAGGAGCTCGCCGGGCCGCATCATCCGCAAGCCGATCACGGTCGCCAGATAGCTGACGGAGTTGAACAGCATCACCCAGCCCGTGCCGAAGCCCGTGATGAGCAGTCCCGCCAGGGCCGGCCCGACCACCCGGGCGGTGTTGAAGTACGCGGCGCTCAACGCCGAGGCGTTGGGCAGCAGTTCGGGCCCGACCAGCTCGCTCACGAACGACATCCGGGTCGGCACCTCGACGGCGTTGACGACCCCGAGGCCGAGCGCGCACAGCCAGATGTGCCACAGCTGGACGGCGTCCGCGAACGCCAGCACCGCAAGCACCAGCGCGAGCACACCGGACGCCAGGTTGGCGCAGGTCAGCAGCAGCCGCTTGTCGTAGCGGTCGGCGAGGCGGCCGCCGTAGAGGGTCAGCAGCAGCAGCGGGGTGAACTGGAGCGCGGTGACGACGCCGAGGGCGGTGCCGGAGTTGTCGGCCAGGCCCAGGACGATCCAGTCCTGGGCCACGACCATCATCCAGGTGCCCGCCACGGAGACGACCTGCCCGGCCGCGAAGAGCCGGAAGTTCCGTACGGCCAGGGAGCGGAAAGGATGGGCGAAGGTGCTGGTCATAGGCTCGGATGCTCAGGCATCGCGTCCCGCCCTGGTGATGCAGTCCTCCAGGAACGCGAGCGTGCGCAGGTGGTAGGAGCGGGCCGCCCAGCCGAGGCTGATGTTGTGGCCGGCGTCCGGCTGGCGGTCGACGACGATGCGGGGTGCGGAGGTGAGCTGGGCGGCGAGGTCGGCGAGGTCCTGCTCGCCGTGGAGCCACCAGCCCTCGTGCTCGGCGAAGGTGAGCCGGACGGGGATGCGCACGCGCGGTGCCAGCGCCGCGAACAGCTCGGGCCAGCGCGGCAGTTCGTCCGCCTCGCGCTCCGGCATCGGCGCCACCAGGGCGCCGCTGCTGCGGAAGGTGTTCGGCGGGTAGAGCCGCAGCGGCCCCCAGTGGCGGGCGATGTGCTTGAGGCCCTTGCGGATCACGCCCGGGGTGACGGCGTAGCGGTGGCCGCAGCCGGAGATGTCGAGGCCGAGGAGGCCGTCGCCGGTGCAGTGGGCGGCGGCGGAGAGCGCCAGCTTGCCGCCGAAGGAGTGGGCGACGAGCAGGATGCCCGCGCCGGTGGGGTAGTTGGCGGTGAAGTCGTCGATCCCGGCGCGCAGCACGTCGGTCTGGTCGGCGACGGTGAGGCCTTCGGGCAGCTGGGCGGCGGAGTGCCCGTACCCGGGCCGGTCGACGGCCAGGACCGTGTAGCCGAGCCGGGCGCCCAGGGTGAGCAGCGACAGCTCGGGGTGGGCCTGGCCGTCGAAGTACCCGGCGTTCATGCCGCCGCCGTGGACGGCGACGACGGTGGCGCGGGGTGTGCCTTCCGGCTCGCACAGCAACGCGGACAGGGTGACACCGCCCGCGTCCAGGGTGATCCTGCGGACGCCCTGGGAGACGGCGCCCGGTGCGAGCGTGCTTTCCATCAATGCCCCCGTTTGCGTTGAGGTTCGTTTCACCGCGGCCCCGCGCCCCCGAAGGGGAGCGGGGAACCGCGCGACCAGCCACCGACGGCCCGCGGACGCGGGGCCGCCTTCGGAACCGAGCTCTCCCGCGTCACGAACCCGCCGGACCGAACCACTGCCCGAGGGCGGCCTCCAGGCCCGAGACGTCGTCCCCGGCCCAGGCGACGTATCCGTCGGGCCGTACGAGCACGGCACCCGCGCCCGCGAGCGGGTCGGTACCGCCGTCCACCGGCTTGGCCGAGGCCGTGACGACATCGACCCGCCCCTGCCACGCGGCGGCGGCGCCCCGTACGGCCGAGGAGTCGCCCAGGTCGAGCAGCACCCCACGAGCCGGGTGCAGCAGCGCCGTGGTGCTGGTCTCGGCGTCCGCCAGGACCAGCGTGCGCGGCGGGATCCGCCGGCCCACCAGCGGGTGGCCGCCGCCCAGCTCGTACCGGATGTCCAGACCGCTGACGATGCCCGCCAGATGCCGCTTGACGTCGTCGTACTGGATGAGCTCACCGAAGAGCTGGCGCAGCGGGTCCGCCTCGGGGCCGCCGAGGAAGACCATCCCCTGCGCGCGGGTGTTCATCAGCAGCCGCGCCCCCACCGGGTGGCGCTCGCCGTGGTACGTGTCGAGCAGCCCCTCCGGCGCCGTCCCGGTGACCTCCGCGGCCAGCTTCCAGCCGAGGTTGGCCGCGTCCTGGACGCCGGTGCTCAGGCCCTGGCCGCCGGCCGGGAGGTGGATGTGGGCGGCGTCGCCGACCAGCAGGACCCGGCCGCGCCGGTATTCCGAGGCCTGCCGGGTGGCGTCGCTGAAGAAGCTCACCCACTCGGCGCCGCCGTGCGAGATGTCCTCGCCGGTGATCGACTGCCAGGCCGCGGCGACCTCCTCGAAGGAGACCGACTCGCCGCTGTCGCGCGCGGGCGCGTTGTCGGGGCAGACGATGATCCGGTCCACGCCCGGGGCGAGCGGGGCCGCCATCACCATGCCGTTGTTGAGCCGCTCGCCCAGGAAGCGCGGGCGCAGCTCGCAGCCGGTGACGTCGGCGAGGAACATCGCCCGGGTCGCGGAGGTGCCGGGGAAGTCGAATCCGGCGGCCTCGCGCACCACGCTCCGGCCGCCGTCGGCGCCCACCAGGTAGGAGGCGCGCAGCTTGCGTACCGCGTTGGGCGTCTGGACGGTGATCTCGACGTCGTCGCCGTCCAGGAAGCCGTCGGTCAGCTCCAGGAACTCCCAGCCGCGCCGGATGTCGACGCCCAGCTCCCGCGCCCACTCCTCCAGGACCGCCTCGGTCTTGTACTGCGGGATGCCGCGCGCCCCGAAGTGCCCGTCCTCCAGGACGGTGTAGTCGAACTGCACACCGCCGAAGTGGCCCATGGGGCTGATCTCCAGCGTCTCGCCCTGGCCGAACCGGGGCAGCAGCCCGCGCTGGTCGAAGATCTCCATGGCGCGGGCGGTGAAGCCCAGGCCCCGGGACTGCCCGGTGGGCTTCGCCAGCCGTTCGACGACGACGACCCGTGCCCCGCCCAGGCGCAGCTCGCCGGCGAGCATCAGACCGGTCGGACCCGCGCCGACGATGATGACATCGGTGTCCACGGCTGTCCCCTCCATAGTGTTCCCTTTCCTGGACGTGCCCGGTGGTTCCCTGTCCTGCTGGGAGTCGTACGGTCGTGCGCGGGGGTGGGGTGGTGCGTGAGTCAGCGCGAGGGGCCGAACCAGCGCTCCAGGGCCTCGCTCAGCCCGGCGCCGTCGGTGTCCGGCGCGCCCGCCCAGGCCACGTGGCCGTCGGGGCGGACCAGGACGGCGCCCGCACCCTGGAGGGCGCCGTCCTTCTCCGGCGCGGCGGGCAGCACGGTGACCCGGTCGGCCCAGCCGGAGGTGTCCGGCAGCGCCGCACCGCCGCCGGACAGATCGAGGAGCACACCGCGTGCGGTGCGCAGCAACTGGGCCGTGTGCACCGGGCCTTCGCCGGTGGTCAGGCCCGTGTCCGGCAGCCGGGCGCCGAGCAGCGGGTGCCCGGGGCCGCCGACGTCGTAGCGGATGTCGAGACCGCTGATCATCCCGGCGAGTTGCGCCCGGACGTCGTCGTGGGTGAGGAGCTCGGTGAGGACCGAGCGCAGCGGCTCGACCTCGGGCCCGCCGAGCAGCAGCATGGCCTGCGCCCTGATGTTGGACAGGACGCGCCGGCCGACCTCGTGGCGCTCGGTGTGGTACGTGTCGAGCAGGGCCTCGGGGGCCGCGCCGCCCAGGTGCAGGGCGAGCTTCCAGCCGAGGTTGAAGGCGTCCTGGAGGCCCAGGTTGAGGGCCTGGCCGCCGATGGGCATCTGGCGGTGGGCCGCGTCCCCGGCGAACAGGATCCTGCCGTGGCGGTAGCGGGTGAGCTGGCGGTTGGCGTCGCCGAACGCGTTCGCCCACAGCGGGGTCCCGCCGCTGATGTCCTCGCCCGTGACGCGCTTCCAGACCGCCGCGATCTCCCCGAACTCCGGGTCGGCGGTGCGCGGTTCGGCGTGGGAGCCGAACTCGTGCACCATCACCCGGGTCACCCCGTCCCGGGTCGCGGCGATGGCGAGCCCGGCCGGGAGCCGCTCGAAGCGGCGGTTGGGGATGGTGACCCCGGCCACGTCCGCCCGCAGCAGCTCGCGGCCGGCGTCGTTGCCGGGGAACTCGGCCCCGATGAGGCGGCGCACGGTGGAGTCCTCGCCGTCGCACCCGACGAGGAAGCCGCCGCGCACCACGACCGTGCCGTCGGGCCCGGCCGCCGTCGCCTCCACGAACTCGCCCCGGTCGACGACCTCGCGCAGCTCGTGGCCGCGCCGCAGGTCCACGCCGAGCGAGAGCGCCCACTCCTGGAGCAGGGCCTCGGACCGGGTCTGGGGCATCTTCCACTGCCCCGGGAAGGGGCTGGGCAGGGTGAGGTCCATGGGGATGCCGCCGAAGTGGCCGCGCGGCTCGTTCGGCGGCGTCCCGAAGACACCGAGCAGGCCGCGGCTGTCGAGGAGCTCCATGGTGCGGGCGTGCAGCGTGGAGGCCCTCGACTCCGTGGTGGGAGCGGCCCGCTGTTCCAGGACGACCACCTCGGCGCCGCCGAGGCGCAGCTCACCGGCGAGCAGGAGCCCGACGGGGCCGGCGCCGACGACGACGACCTGGGTGTCGAGGCGGTCCGTGGTGGTCATCTCCGGTTCAGCCCTTCGACTCGGCGTACGTCTTGGCGTGGTTGAGCGTGGCCGTGCTGTTGGTCGACAGCGCGGTGTGCACGTACTCACGGGCGTCCGCGACGGTGGCCTCGGGGCCGAGGATCTTCGCGATGTTGTCCGTGTTGAGGGTGACGGTGTGCTGCGAGGAGGCGGCCGTGCCCTCGGGGGTCTCCTCGAACGTCCAGATCCCGGTGTGCAGGGTCATCAGCGCGGGCAGCGTGACCTGCTTGTACGCGATCTTGTAGTTCGGGAAGGTCACCCGGTACGACTTGGTGGTGTGCACCGAGCCGTCCTTGGCGCGGGTGTCCATCTCCAGGGTCTGGAGCCCGGGGGTGTCCTCGGTCAGCCGGACCACGGCCACGTGCGGCAGCCGCTCGGACCACCGGTCCGCCTCGTTGATGAAGTCGAACAGGTCCTTGGGCGAGCCCTGGACGATGACGGTGTCGGTGAACGAGAACGTCACCTCCTCGGTCGCGTGGGCCAGTTCGACGTTCTGCTTGAGCGCGGCCAGCTCCGAGCGGCTGTTCTTGTCGACGGCCTCGTCGATCCAGGCCAGGCCCTCGGGGTCGTCGTCGATGGCCCGGTAGTCGTGGAGCAGCCGGACCCGCGAGGAGTTCTCCCCCAGGGTCTCGATGATCCAGGTGCCGCCCATCGCCGCGACCGGAGGCGTGGTGACCTCCTGGCGGAAGGTGATCCGCAGGGCCTCGGGGTCCAGCTCGCGGTGCGAGGTCCAGTTCTTGGCCTCGCCGTTGGCGGTGGCCCAGATCCGGATGCGCTCGTGGTTGCCGTTCTCCCCGACCTGGTCCACGTAGATGGTGGGCGGGAAGATCCGCGGCCAGTTGGTCACCTCCGCCAGCAGCCGGTACACCGCTGCGGCGGGGGCGTCGATGGTGATCTCGTGCTCGACCTCACGGGTCGTCATATCCGCTGCTCCTTCGGGTACGTGGCGGATCAGAAGTTGCCGAGTCCGCCGCAGACGTTGAGCGCCTGCGCGGTGATGGAGGCGGCGGTGTCGGAGGCGAGGTAGCCGACCAGACCGGCGACCTCGTCCGGGGTGGAGTAGCGGCCGAGCGGGATCTTGGCCTGGAACTTCTCCAGGATCGCGTCCTCGGAGGTGGAGTAGGCGGCCGCGTAGCCCTGGCGCACGCGCTGGGCCATCGGCGTCTCGACGTACCCCGGGCAGACGGCGTTGACCGTGATGCCGGTGGGGGCGAGCTCGTTGCCGAGCGCCTTGGTGAAGCCGACCACGCCGTGCTTGGAGGCCGAGTAGGGGGCGCCGAGCACGACGCCCTGCTTGCCGGCGGTGGAGGCGATGTTGATGATCCGGCCGCGGTCCTTGTGGCGCATGCCGCCGGTGTTCAGCACCTCGCGGGTCACCCGGAAGACGCTGTTCAGGTTGGTGTCGATGACGGCGTCCCACAGCTCGTCCTCGATGTCGGCGGTCACCCCGCCGCCCGACCGGCCGGCGTTGTTGACCAGCACGTCGACGGTGCCGAAGCGGTCGACGGCCGACTGCACGAAGGCCTTGACGCTGGCGGCGTCGGTGACGTCGAGCGCCGAGCCGTCGGCCTCGAAGCCCTCGCCCTGGAGCTGCTTGACGGTCTCGGCGACGTTGTCGGCGTTGCGCGCGCCGATGAAGACGCGGTGCCCCTGGGAGGCGAGCAGCCGGGCCACGGAGAGCCCGATGCCGCTCGTGGCACCCGTCACCAGTGCGACCCGTGCGGTGTTCTCGGTCATGTCGTTCTTCCTTGTCGAAAGGCTCAGGCGGCGGACGCGGAGGAGAGCTGGGCGTTGACGACCTCGATGAGGGCGCGCGGGGTGGTGGCGTCGGTCAGCGCGTCGTCGTCCAGCGAGATGCCGTACTCACGCTCGATCCGGCCGCCCGTCTCCAGCAGGGCGAGCGACTCGTAGCCCAGGACCTCGAACTCGGTGTCCAGGATGTCGCCGTCCAGGTCGACGCCCTCGTCGGCGCCCGCTGCCTCGAGGAGGATGCGCTTGAGGTCGTCGAGGGTGAACGTGGTGGCCATGTGGGGTTTCCCTTTCTTAGGTGTACGGCGTTGCCGGATGTCTGGGGCGGTACCGCGGAGCGCTAGGCGCGGACGACCACGGCCGAGTTGAAGCCCCCGTAACCGCGGGCCAGGACCAGGGCGGTGCGCACCTCGGCGGTGCGCGGCTCCCCCAGGACCAGGTCCAGGTCGTACTCGGCGGCGGGGTCGGTGTGGACGGTCGGCGGGATCAGGCCGTCCTTGATGGCGAGGAACGCGGCGGCCAGGTCCAGGGGTGCCGCGCCCGAGTAGAGCCGTCCGGTCATCGTCTTGGGCGCGGTGACCGCGACCCCCCGGGTACCGAAGACCGCGTTGATCGCCTCGGCCTCCTGCCGGTCGAGCTCCGGGTCGGCGGCCGCATCGGCGAAGACCACGTCCACGTCGCCCGGGGCGACCCCCGCGTCGGCCAGGGCGAGTTCGATGGCCTTGCGCAGGCCCGGCGGACGGCCGGAGCCGGCCCTGGGGTCGATGGTCGAGCCGTAGCCGGCGACCTCGCCGTAGATCCGGGCGCCGCGGGCGCGGGCCGACTCGGCGTCCTCCATGATCAGGATCGCGCCGCCCTCGCCGGGCACGTACCCCGCGGCCTCGCGGTCGAAGGGCAGGTAGGCGCGGTTCGGCTCCTCGCTGGTGGAGAGCCGGTCGCTGGCCAGCTGCGCCACCCAGCCCCACGGGCAGACCGAGGCGTCGATGGCGCCGGAGACGATCAGCGCGGTGCCCTTGCGGATCTGGCGGCGGGCCTGCGCCACGGCGTCGAGGCCGCCGGCCTGGTCGCTGACGACCACGCCGCTCGGGCCCTTCATCCCGTTGCGGATGGAGATCTGGCCGCTGTTGACCGCGTAGAACCAGGCGAAGGACTGGTACGCCGAGACGTACTGGCTGCCCTTGGACCACAGGGCCTGGAGCTCGTTCTGGCCGAACTCGAATCCGCCGGCCGCGCTCGCGGTCACCACGCCCATGTCGAACTCGGGCAGTTCGGAGGGGGTGATGCCCGCGTCGGCGAGCGCCCAGTCGGTCGCGACCAGCGCGAGGCGGGTCACCCGGTCGGTCTGCGGCAGCAGCCGGCTCGGCAGCAGGTCCTCGGCGACGAAGCCGGGGACCTCGCCGGCCAGCTTGGCCGGGTAGGACGACGGGTCGAAGCGGGTGATGCGGCCGATGCCGCTCTTGCCACCGACGGTCGCCGCCCAGTAGTCCTGGATGCCGAGCCCGTTGGGGGACGCCACCCCCAGGCCGGTGACCACCACGGACGACGTCATGCGAGGTTCCTCTCGGGACGGGCGAGCACCACGGCGCTCTGGAATCCACCGAAGCCGCTGCCGACCGAGAGCACCGCGTCGGTCCGCTGGTCGCGGGCCGTGAGCGGGACGTAGTCCAGGTCGCACTCCGGGTCGGGCGTGTGCAGGTTCGCCGTGGGGGGTACGACGTTGTACTCCATGGCGAGCGCCGAGGCGGCGATCTCGATCGAGCCGATCGCGCCCAGCGAGTGGCCCACCATCGACTTGATGGAGCTCATCGGGATCCGGTACGCGTGGTCCCCGAGGCTGCGCTTGACGGCCGCCGTCTCGTGGCGGTCGTTCTGCTTGGTGCCGGAGCCGTGGGCGTTGACGTAGTCGATCTGGTCGCCGTTCATCCGCGCCTCGTCGAGCGCCACGCGGATCGCCTCGGCCATCTCCGCGCCGTCGGGGCGCAGTCCGGTCATGTGGTACGCGTTGGAGCGCGTGGCGTAGCCGGCGATCTCCGCGTAGATGTGGGCGCCGCGCCGCCGGGCGCTCTCCAGCTCCTCCAGGACGAAGAAGGCGGTGCCCTCGCCGAGGACGAAGCCGTTGCGCGAGTTGTCGAAGGGGCGCGAGGCCGTCTCCGGCTCGTCGTGGCGGTTGGTCGTCGCCTTGATCGCGTCGAAGCACGCCATGGTGATCGGCGAGATCGGCGCGTCCGAGGAACCGGCGATCATGACGTCGGCGGAGCCCTCGCGGATCAGCTCGACGGCGTAGCCGACGGAGTCGATGCCGGAGGTGCAGCCGGTGGAGACCACGGTGCTGGGGCCCTCGGCGCCGACCGCCCAGGCGACCTCGGCCGCGAAGGAGCTCGGCACGAGGTGGTTGTAGAGGTGCGGGACGGCGTACTCGTGGTCGACCAGGTCGAGCCGGCCGCCGTCGCTGACGACCCGGTACTCCTCGTCGAGGCCCATGGTCGCGCCGACCGCGCTGCCGACGGTGACACCGATCCGGTACGGGTCGAGGGCCCCCAGCTCCAGGCCGCTGTCGGCGACCGCGCCGCGCGAGGCGACGACGGCGAACTGCCCGGCGCGGTCCATGCGCCGGACCTCCTGCGGGCTCAGGCCGTGCTCGTACGGATCGAAGTCGATCTCGGCCGCCACCCGGGAGCGGAACGGCGTGGGGTCGAAGAAGGTGATCCCACGCGTCGCCGTGCGGCCCTCGCTGAGGAGGCTCCAGAAGTTCTTGGTGCCGATTCCACCCGGGGCGAGCACCTCCATCCCCGTGATGACGACCCTGCGAGGCGTTGTCACGCGCCCGCCTCCCAGTTGTAGAAGCGCGCGGCCATGGCGTCGGCGGGTGAGCGCCAGGTGGCCGGGTCGTACGCCTGGATGAACGGCTTGAGGTCCTCGCTGATCCCGACGAACCGCGGGTCGTTCTTGGCGGCCTCGATCAGCTGACCGCCGTTGTCCACGTCGAAGTCCTGGAGGTGGAAGTAGAGGCCCCGGTAGGAGAACAGCTGGCGGCGCCGCGTCCCCATCCGGTGCGGCATGTCCGTCGCGTCGAACTCGGCGAACAGCTTGGCGACGTCGGTGCTCGAACCGGGTTCCATGCGGGCGACGATCAGCGTGCTGTGCATACGTTTTCGCTCCTCAGCGGTTGCGGTTGATCCGGCACTGGCCCGGCTCCCGGCGCGTACGACGTCGGACGCGCCCGGACAGGAGGGCCATGAACGGGAGTTGAGCGAGGAGATCAGCGGTGGCGAACCACGCCCCGGATCATGTATTCAAGGGTCTTCTGATCCCGCTCGCCGTTCAAGGCGCCCCGGTTCAGGTCTACGTCCGGTTCGGTCAGGTTCCGCAAATACACCGCAGCCATGTCAGAGAACACGCAACGAAGAGCAGCGGGGCGGTGCGTAATTGTCACGTCGGCGTCAGGTGCCGTCAGGTGGCGGACCGGAGCGTCTTGTGGGCGCGACCGGGCCGGAAATGCCGGAACGCCCGGCTCCATAAACGGAGCCGGGCGTTTCGTGAGGTGCGGTGGTGCGTTTTCGCGCCGGGTTTTACTGGCCGGCGGCGCGGGTGTGGACGACCCGGTAGGTGTTGGAGTCCACCGACGTCAGGAGCGAGCCGGTGCGCTTCTCCGCGTCCAGCCGGGCGGCGGGCTTGTCGTCCTGCGCGACGGCCTGGTAGGCGTCGAACGCCTCCTTGCTCTCCCACTGCGAGTAGGAGACCACGAAGGAGCCCTCCAGGCCGCGGGCGGCGACACCCCTGAGGACCGTGTGGGAGACGTAGCCGGGAACGTCGCTGAGGAACTTCATCGACGGGCCGAGCGCGTCCACCAGGGCGTCCTGGTTCTTCTCCTCGACACCGAAGACGGCGATCACGGTGTAGTCGGAGCGCTCCGGGGAGATCTCGACGTCCCCGCCCGACTTGGTCTGGGAGTACGCGATCTCGTTCTGGAGCAGCCGGATGGAGGTGGTCAGCTCGCCGAAGAGCGGGAGCGTGCGGTGCTTGAACTCCTCGCCGTCGTAGCGGTCCTCCAGGTCGGCGCGGCTGCGCCACTGGATGAAGTTGGCCGTGCCCGGCTTGTCCACACCGGCGTGCACGGTGGAGGACATCCAGCCCGGGTAGGCCGCCGCGTCGACGATCTCGCGCATCGCGCCGAGCAGACCCTCCTGCTTCTCCGGGGCGTCCGTGGAGAAGAGGTTGAGGACGGTGAGGTGCTTGTCATCGCTGGAGATCTTGGGCATGTTCTTCGCTTCCTTCGGGGTACGGGTATGAGAGAACCGGGCGTCGGGCCCTGCTCAGTTGGGCCGGCCGAACCATCGGTTGAGGGCGTCGACGAGCCCCTCCGTGCGCGAAGCGGAGGGGGAGACCCAGGCGACGTAGCCGTCGGGGCGCACCAGGAAGGCGTCCAGACCGGCGTCGCAGTCGTGCTGCTCGGCGGTGACCGTGGTGATACGGTCGGCCCAGCCCGCGGCGAGCGACCGCAGGTGGGAGTCGTCGGTGAGGTCGAACAGGACGGCCTTGCCGGCCGCCAGCAGCTCGAAGTTGGTGGTCTTCTCGCCGTCGACCACCAGTTCCTCGTCCTTGAGACGGCGGCCGAGGAGCGGATGGTCGCCCTCGCCCACGTCGTGGCGGATGTCGAGTCCGGTGACCATCCCGATCAGCTTCTTCTGGACGTCCTCGAACTCGGTGAGCTCGGTGAAGACGTCGAGCAGCGGGGTGATCTCGTCGCCGCCCAGGTAGAGGATCCGCTGGGCGAGGGTGTTGGTGAGCACCCGGGCGCCGACCGGGTGGCGCTCGGAGTGGTACGTGTCGAGCAGGCCCTCGGGAGCCTGTCCCTTGATCTCCAGGGCGAGCTTCCAGCCGAGGTTCACCGCGTCCTGCACGCCGGCGCTCATTCCCTGCGCGCCGATGGGCAGATGGATGTGCGCGGCGTCGCCGGCCAGGAAGACCCGGCCCTTGCGGTACTCGGCGGCCTGGCGGCTCACATCGGTGGTGGTGGAGACCCAGTGCACCGTGGCGCCGCTGATGTCCTCGCCGGACAAGCGCTTGAACGCCTCGGCCACCTCGTCGAAGGTGATCGGGTCCGGGCTCTTGCGGAGCGGCTCGCTCCGGTCGAAGTAGACGATCCGGCAGCGCTCTGGGCCGAGCGGCAGCACCATGACCATGCCGCCGGGCACCCGCTCCCCGCTGAAGCGCGGGCGCAGCGGCACCCCGCTGATGTCGGCGAACCGCAGCTCGATGGCCGGGTCGGTGCCGGGGAAGTCGATGCCCGCGAGCTTGCGCACCGCGCTGCGGGCGCCGTCCGCGCCCACCAGGTAGCGGCCGCGCAGGGTGGCCTGCCCCTCGGGCGTGGTCACCTCCACGGTGACCCCGTCGGCGCCGTCCTCCAGACCGGTGACCTCGACCCCGCGGCGGACCTCGGCGCCCAGCTGCCCGGCCCAGCCGGCCAGCACGCCCTCGGTGCGCGACTGGGGGATGCCCCGGGCCCCGTAGGAGCCGCCCTCGACCAACCGGTAATCGATGGACACTCCGCCGAAATGGCCGACCGGAATGACGTCCACGCCACCGAATCGCTCCAGCAGCCCGCGCTGGCCGAATTCCTCGATGGTCCGCGCGGAGAATCCCAGCGCACGCGACTGCTGTATCGGCTCGGCAAGGCGGTCGACGACAATCACGGACACGCCGTTCAGGCGCAGTTCGCCTGCGAGCATGAGTCCTGTGGGGCCGGCTCCCGCGATAATTACGTCCGCGTCAAAGTTATCCATCTACCCTCTTCCGACTGGCGTTTCTCCAGTATCCCGAGGGCCCCGGTGAGCGTAAATAGCTGCTAGTACAGGCCTTTGACAAGTACGTCAACTCTGCTACAAGGAGTCTTGGTCAGAGGCCTGTTCCGGCGTCATCCTCAACCATGACCTCAAGCCGATCCACCGCCGATGTCGCGGGACTGCTCGACCGCTACCTGATCAATCTGGACGACGACAAGCTCGACGACGCCTGGGCCCGGGGGCTCTTCACCGAGGACGCCGTCGTGGAGTTCCCGATGAGCCGGCACGAGGGGATCGCGGGCCTCGCCGAGTACCACAGCACCGCCCTCGCGGCCTTCGCCCGCACCCAGCACATCAACTCGCCCGCCGTGGTCGAGATCGACGGAGACCGGGCGACGCTGCGCGCCAACATCGTCTCCACCCATGTGCACCACCCCTCCGACCATCCGGAGGACGCCGAGCGCGACCCGATATTCGCCAACGGGAGCCTGGTGAGCGCCGAGGCCCGGCGCACCCCGGACGGCTGGCGGCTGAGCCTGCTGTCGCTGCGCATGATCTGGGTGACCGGCACCCCGCCCCGCAAGGGCTGAGACCCGCGACACGGGACGAGCGCGGCGGTACGGGAAGGAGGCTTCCCGTACCGCCGCGCTCGTCGTCGTCCCGCGCGCCCTCGCGTGCGTCGTTCCCTACACGTTGAGGCTCATCACCCGGTCGACCCGGATCTCGACCACCACGCGGCCGGGCGGGTTCGGCGGGCCCGAGCGGTAGCGCCGGGTGTAGCGGCGCGCGCCCTCGGTGACCCGCGCGGGCGCGTCCTGGACCGTGGCCGTGCCCTCCAGGGTGACCCAACTGAACCCCGCCACCTGGCAGATGGCGACCCGGGAGCCCGGCGCCGCGACCAGGTTGCGGGCCTTGCGGGAGGTGGACACCGTCATCACCCGGGCGAGTCCCGCCTCCGCGTCCCAGGTGAACCGCACCGGTGCCACGTGCGGGGACCCGTCGGGCCGGATCGTGGTCAGTACGCCGATGTGCGGCTCCGTCAGGAATGCCTCCACCGACGCCGACACCTCCGGCGCACTCGTACGCCCCAGGGGCAACGACATCGTGTTCGTCCTTCCGTCTCACGGCAGCTACCAGGCCATTGTCAACACCCGGGGTCCACCTGGGGAACCGACTGGGCAACTGCGAACCGCATACCCCAACTGGCGTGAAGTCGGGGCTGGTTCAGTGTGGGGAGGCAGGGCATAGTAGAGTCAAACGGAGGGAGGTTCCGTATGCCAACGTCAACGCCGGTCAGTGAGAGCGGTGGCCGCCGGCTCCGGGCTGACGCGGAGCGCAACCGGGCCCGGGTCCTGAACGCCGCGCGCGAGCTCTTCGCGGAACGCGGCGCCAACGTGTCCATGGACGAGGTGGCCCGGCACGCCGAGGTCGGCGTGGGCACGCTCTACCGTCACTTCCCCACCAAGGAAGCGATGGTCGTGGCGGCCTCCCAGCAGCGCTTCGGCGAGATCCTCACGTACTACCGCACGGTGTGCCGCGAGTCGGCCGAGCCCCTTGAGGCGCTCCAGATGCTGCTCACCCGGGTCGGCGAGGTGGAGGCGCGCGACCGGGGCTTCGCCAGCGTCATCGGCGGCACGCTCGGCTCCGAGGGACCGCCCAGCACCATGCGCGCCGACCTGGAGGCCGAGCTGGTGGACCTGGTCGGCAAGGGCCAGGCGGCCGGCTCCATCCGCACCGACATCGCCGGCGCCGACATCCTCGCCCTGACCTGCGGCCTCACCTCGATCGTGCACCGCCGCAGCGGGGACTGGCGGCGCTACATCGACATCGTGCTCGACGGTCTGCGCTCGAAGCACACGCCGTAGCGGCCCGCTCCCGGGGGCGCCGCGCGCCCGGCGGGCGCCCTCGGGCGGGCCGGATGTCAGAGGTGTCCTGTTGTATGGGGGCATGAACGACACGAGCACCACGGATCTGCGCACCCGGGCCGACGCCGTCCTGGCCCGCCTCGTCGGCGACCCCACGGGGGCGGCCCGGCTGCGCGAGGACCAGTGGCGCGCCATCGAGGCGCTCGTCGCCGAGGGGCGCCGGGCGCTGGTCGTCCAGCGCACCGGCTGGGGCAAGTCCGCGGTGTACTTCGTGGCGACCTCGCTGCTGCGCGAGCGCGGCAGCGGCCCCACCGTGATCGTCTCCCCGCTGCTCGCCCTGATGCGCAACCAGGTGGAGGCCGCCGCCCGCGCGGGCATCCGCGCCCGCACGATCAACTCCTCGAACACCGAGGAGTGGGAGACCGTCCAGGCCGAGGTGGCCGCCGGCGAGGTCGACGTCCTGCTGGTGAGCCCCGAGCGCCTCAACAACCCGGACTTCCGCGACGAGGTGCTGCCCAAGCTGTCGGCGGCCACCGGTCTGCTCGTGGTCGACGAGGCGCACTGCATCTCGGACTGGGGCCACGACTTCCGCCCGGACTACCGCAGGCTGCGCACCATGCTCGCCGAGCTCCCCCCGGGCGTCCCGGTCCTGGCGACGACGGCGACGGCCAACGCGCGCGTGACGGCCGACGTGGCGGAGCAGCTGGGGACGGGCGCGGACACCGACGCGCTGGTGCTGCGCGGCCCCCTGGACCGCGAGAGTCTGAGTCTGAACGTGCTGTCGCTGCCGGACGCGGCGCACCGGCTGGCCTGGCTCGCCGACCACCTGGACGAGCTGCCGGGCTCCGGGATCATCTACACGCTGACGGTCGCCGCCGCCGAGGAGGTCACCGCGTATCTGCGCCAGTGCAACCACACGGTCGCCTCCTACACGGGCCGCACGGAGAACGCAGACCGCCAGCAGGCCGAGGACGACCTGCTGGCCAACCGGGTCAAGGCGCTCGTCGCCACCTCCGCGCTCGGCATGGGCTTCGACAAGCCGGACCTCGGCTTCGTGGTCCACCTGGGCTCGCCCTCCTCCCCGATCGCCTACTACCAGCAGGTGGGCCGCGCGGGCCGCGGGGTGGAGCACGCGGAGGTGCTGCTGCTGCCGGGCAAGGAGGACGAGGCGATCTGGAAGTACTTCGCCTCGGTGGCCTTCCCGCCCGAGGAGCAGGTCCGCCGCACCCTGGACGTGCTGGCGCGGGCGGAGCGCCCGCTGTCGCTGCCCGCCCTGGAGCCGCTGGTGGAGCTGCGGCGCACCCGACTGGAGACCATGCTCAAGGTCCTCGACGTGGACGGCGCGGTCCACCGCGTCAAGGGCGGCTGGACGTCCACCGGCGAGCCGTGGGTGTACGACGCGGAGAGGTACGCGTGGGTGGCCCGCCAGCGGGAGGCCGAACAGCAGGCGATGCGGGACTACGCCTCGGCGACGGGCTGCCGGATGGAGTTCCTGCGGCGCCAGCTCGACGACGAGGAGGCGGCCCCCTGCGGGCGCTGCGACAACTGCGCGGGCGCCCGCTTCACGGCCGGTGTCTCGGGGACGGCGCTGGAGGCGGCCAGGGGCGAGCTCACCCGGCCGGGGGTCGAGATCGAGCCCCGCAAGATGTGGCCGACCGGGCTCGCGGCGGTCGGCGTGGACCTCAAGGGCCGTATCCCCGCCGGCGAACAGGCCTTCGCGGGCCGGGCGCTCGGCCGTCTCTCGGACATCGGCTGGGGCAACCGGCTGCGGCCCATGCTCGCCCCCCAGAGCCCCGACGGACCGGTTCCGGACGATGTGGTCGACGCCGTGGTGACGGTCCTGGCGGACTGGGCCAAGGGCCCCGGCGGCTGGGCCTCCGGCTCCCCCGACGCTCCGCCCCGGCCGGCCGGGGTGGTCACGGTCGCCTCGCTCACCCGCCCCCGGCTCGTGGAGTCGCTGGGCGCCCGGATCGCGGAGATCGGCCGCATGCCGCTGCTCGGCCGCGTCGAGTACGGGGAGGAGGCCGCCGGGTCCCGGGTTCCGGCGTCCAACAGCGCCCAGCGGGTGCGCGCCCTGCACCACGCGTTCACGGTGCCGGACGAGGTGGCCCGTGCGGTGCGGGAGGCGGGCGGCCCGGTGCTGCTGGTGGACGACCGGGCGGACACCGGCTGGACGCTGGCGGTGGCGGCCCGGCTGCTGCGCCGGGCGGGTGCGCAGGGGGTGTTTCCGCTGGTCCTCGCCGTCCAGGGATGACCGGCGGGGCCGGGGCGTGAGCGGGGGCGCGGCTGGGCAGGGATATGAGCGTCATACCCTCCGATTCCAGTCAGCTGGTCCATTTGCTCGTTGCCGCGTGCCCGTGAGCCAGCGAGAATTGGAGCCGCG